>CAZPEQ010000037.1:0-11888 GCA_964585605.1 uncultured Weeksellaceae bacterium
AGGGCGGCGATCAGTATAGCGAGTATAGTGAAGATTCGGAACGCGCCGCCGAATTTCTTGTCTTCTTTATACTGCGCTTCGTATTTTTTATCGAGGAGGGTGAAGTCGAACGTGCTTTGCGGATAGATCTCGTACCAGGTACTTTCAAGTTGATCGATCATTCCGCGAAAAGCGGAAGTACTATTGGCCGATGGATCGAGCTTCACGATCACATTGTTAAGGTTTCGGGAATTCGCTGGCCAAATGATCAATGGTTCGACCTTCTTCTTTAAGCCAAAGTGATGGTAGTCTTTGATCACTCCAGAGATGCGCCATGTTTCCCCCCAGAATTTAAGCACCTGTGATACAGCATCTGCTGGGTCAGGAAACCCGATGGTTCGTGCTAGGGTTTCGTTGATCGCGATCGGGAACTCTTGATCCCCTGTTGGTGTGAAGTAATTCTGCCCGGCGACAAACTCGATGGCCACGGTTTCGAAGTAGCTCGGGGAGGCACGGTAATTATAGATAGTAGTTGTTTCGTCAACCTCGCCGTTGGGAAACGTTAACCCATCAAAAGAAGAGAGGTTGTACCCGTCTCCAGGATAGGTTTGAGTGACAGCCATGTTCTCAACGAAAGGAAGCTTTTCTATCTCTTGCTGTAGGACGTTGAACTCGTTCGCAAGTACGGAATCAGGTTTGTCGGAAATGATATCACCGATGAAGGCAACCACCCGGTTAAGCTCAGCACCTGTTGGTTGCTTTTGAAGGTGATCGATCTGCTTGGTAACGACCATTGTGCCTACAAGGAGAATGATCGTTGCTGCGAATTGCACAATGATCAAGGCCTTGCGAATGTTCAGCCCGGCGCCTGAAGCTTGAATTTTGCCTTTTAACGCACGTATTGGGGTGTAGCTGCTGTGAAGCATAGCCGGATATAATCCAACCACGACCGTTGCTACGAGCAGGAAGAGTAGTATAGGAATCAAGTTGCCGAGATCAGATAGCCCGAAACTCAAGGCTTTTCCTGTAAATTCAATGTAGAAGGGTAGTAAGATGGCCGTAATTCCAATGGCAAAGAGAATTGCAATGACATTTAAAATGATGGATTCTAGCAGCGATTGAACGATTAACTGTTCCTTTTGCGCACCCGCCACTTTTCTTATGCCAACTTCCTTTGCGCGTTCCAAGGACTTGGTGGTAGACAGGTTGATGTAGTTCAGCCAGGAGAGGATCAGGATGATCCCAGCGATCGCGCTTAAAAACTTTACCCGCGTGATACTCCCGTTCACCTCTGCCTCGTAGGGCATATTCGAGTGTAAATGAATGTCCTCAATGGGTTGAATGTTATGGCGTTCGTCAACAGAGACCATCTCATCTCCTCCTTCAAACTGACCAGCAGTTATTTTCTTTCTGAGCTGCTTGCGGTCGGCGTTTTTGTCAACTTGTATATAAGTAAAGAAGTTATATTGATTCCAGTTAGGTTCGAAATCATCTTCCATACGCTCCCAGGTTTTCATTGTATTCCATGAGAGAAGAAAATTTGTCTTCAAGTGGGTATTGGAAGCAATGTCCTTCATGATACCTGTAACCTGTAACATGACATTTGAACTGCCTGAATACATGTTCACAGACTTACCCATCGCAGCTTGATCGCCAAATAATTTTGTTGCGGTAGATTCTGTTAGAACGAGGGAGTTGGGTGCTGTTAATGCGGTGGAGGCATCACCTTCGACCATTTCATGTTGGAAAATATTAATGCACGAGGCATCCGCCAAATAACCATTGGTTTCTGGAATGATGTTCTCGTTTATAATGAAACTTACTTGATTAAGTTGGTAAAACCGAACTTGGTCAACCACCTCAGGGAAGGCCTTCTTGAGCGTAGGCCCGCTGAGGTTGGGTGTTTGCGCATCGCTAGGAATGAAAGCTTCTCCCTCTGGGGACTCTGCGTAAACGTGGAAGACATTTTCCGAACCAGCGAACTTGTCATAGCTACGCTCGTAATTCACGTAGATCATGATCAGGAAGAACGAGGCGATTCCAACGGCTAGACCGAAGATGTTAATGAAGGAGTAAAGCTTGTTCTTCTGCAAGTAGCGAAGAGCGATCTTTAGATAGAGCTTGATCATGACTATTTCTTGAATTACTGAATTGCCTCAATGGTAGTACCGCCAATCAGAATGCCTCGTCGCACTTTAGCGTCGTTGCTATAAGCGATCGCACTTTCTCCGAAACCGCTCACTTTAAGGTGTTCTGATACGTTAAGACTGAAATCCCCTTCTCCGTAGGTCAATAATTTTGTGCGCTTACTCTGTACTTTTTCGCTGTGGATCTCACTCTCACCGTATGCGATGATCTTCTGCTTCCCGATATTCCCTTTGAGGAGATGTATTGAACTTTCGCCGTATAGCGTTGCTTTTAATTTCTTGATCTGCACGTGATTCAAGAATACTGCGGCCTCTCCGTAAACGTTAAGCTTGAATTTTTCCATGTCCAGTAGATCTTCACATGTGAATTCTTCTTCACTGCGCAACGATAGGCCGCGAAGAGACTTGTAATTCACTATAATGCGTACGGTATCCTTGTAGTAGATAGATCGCTTTCCTCTCCACGTTTCATGTTTGACTTTCTCGTTCTTGGCGAGCACCTTAGCATCTTCCAAATAGATGCGCAGAGTCTTGCCTTTTACTCGAGCATTTATTTTTGATACAGGAACTGTGGAATGTTCGATCACGATCCGCTCACTGCTTGCTTGTTTGAACGTCACCTGAATGTGTGGACTTACGATCACCTTGTCGAAAGAAGCGACCTGTATCGTTTTTTTTGTCTGGGCATTCAGTGTGGCTGCGCTTCCTATTGTTAGAATGAGAAGCAACAGAAGACATTGGTTTTTCATGGGAATTTGGTTTTGCTAAGCTCGGGTTAGGTCAGGAAAGGGGCTTATTTTGACTTTCGGTCGCGATCTGTCCATCGAAAAGATCGATCACACGATGCGCATAGTGTGAGTCACGATCAGAGTGGGTGACCATCACAATAGTCGTTCCTTCTTGGTTCAATTCGGTCAGTAGTTTCATGACCTCAATACCATTCTTTGAATCTAGGTTTCCTGTAGGCTCATCGGCAAGGATCAATTTTGGAGCAGTAACAACCGCGCGGGCAATTGCCACGCGCTGCTGCTGCCCTCCTGAAAGCTGCTGGGGAAAGTGTTTTTCCCGGTGGCCGATGTTCATGCGTTTCAATACGTTTTTCACCAGCTCTTTTCGCTCGCTGCTTTTTTTCTGTAAATAGATGAGCGGCAATTCGACGTTTTCTGCTACAGTCAGTTCGTCTATCAGGTTGAAACTCTGAAAGACAAATCCAAGGTTTCCCTTTCGAATGTCAGTACGCTGTCGTTCTTTCATTCCACCTACTTCCGTGCCGCTGAACAGGTAGTTGCCTTCAGTGGGATTATCAAGAAGCCCAATGATGTTCAGTAAAGTGGATTTGCCACATCCGGATGGCCCCATAATGGCTACGAACTCTCCCGTTTCCACGTGAAGATTTACGTTGTTCAGTGCAAGGGTTTCTACCTCTTCGGTCCGGAAACTTCTCTTGATGTTCTGTAGTTGTATCATTTGTTAAGGTGCATCCCGTTCGGGAAAATTTCGAGTTCGCTTAATCGAGTTTGATGAGTTTCGCATCTCCGAAGCTGTCGTAGTTGGAGATTATCACTTGCTCTCCTGACTCTAGGCCTTGTAACACTTCGTAGTATCGCGTATTCTGTTTGCCTAAGCGGATCTCTCGCTTACGAGCCATATTACCTGAAGGGTCCAGCGTGAAGATCCATTGTCCACCCGTGGCCTGATAGAAGGTGCCTTTCGGGATCAATAGAGCCTGACTGGATTCGCCTAGCTGTAGTTTGATATTGAAGCTTTGTCCTGCGCGGATGTTCTCCGGTCGAGCATCTGTAAATACCAGGTCAACCTTGAATTTGCCATTTCGTACTTCTGGATACACTTTTCGGATTCTTAATGGGTACGTGTGTCCGCTGCGATCGAAAGAGGCGCGCAGATCTCGAGCCACTCGGTCTACATAGTGCTCATCGATCAGTGCGCTGACCTTGAAATCTGTAAGCACGTTCACTTGCCCTATTCGCGCGCCGCGCTCAATGCGTTGCCCGATCTCTGCATCTAAGAAACCGAGTTGTCCGTCCGCAGGGGCCCGCACGTTCAGGAAGTCAATGCGGTCGTAGATCATGGAAAGGGTCTTGCTCATTCGAGCTAAGTCAGCGTTCAGTTCTTGTATGGAGGTATTCCGAAGTGTTTGATCTTGATCGCTTTGCGTTGAGATGATCTGGAGCTGCTTGCTGGCAAGCTCGTATTTCTCTTTTGATTGCAAGTAGACTTCCTGCGCGATGAGTTGATCCTCGAATAAAGCGGCGTTCTGTTCGAAATTTCGTTTAAGCTGTTGTACGTCGTATTCAGCAGTTACTAGGTCTTTTCGCCCGTCAACAACACGCGCGTCGAAGGCCATCTTCGTACTTCGAAGGTCATTTTGCTTCAGGGCCAAATTGTTCTCACTGGCAAGAATCTGTTCATATAAACTTCGATTTTCTAGCTTTAAGATGATATCTCCTTTTTTGACCGTAGCCCCTTCTTCGATCAGTTTCTCAACGACTCTTCCTCCTTCGTATGCATCCATGTATATAGTGGAGATAGGGGCAACGATGCCACTGATCGGTATGTAGTCGTCGAAGTTGCCTTCGATTACATTGGATATGTTTACCGCACTGCTTTGCGTCCGGTAAACCTCACCGGAGCGGTAAGTGGATACCTTATATAGCAGCCCTGCAGCGACCAACGCACCGATCGCGTACCAAATATGGATCCTGCGAAACCCTCTTTTCCTTTCCAACTGAATATCCATGACCTTAGTGCGTGTTACGGGTAATGTTTAGAGCTGATTCGCCGGCATAGAAATCAATGGTTTGCTTTATCACATGCAGTTTCATTTTCAATTGCAGTTGCTGATTTTGCGCTGTTGCGTAGAGGTTTTTCACCCGGTATAATTCCAGCGCGCTGAACAGGCCGTTCTCGAACTTCTTAGTAGCTATGTCGTAAGTGGTTTTTAAGGCGGCTTCATTTTCGATACTCTTCTTGTGCTCCAGTGCAGTTGCTTTGAAATTGGCAACAAGCTCCTGTATCGTGCGCCTGACCTCCTGTTGCTGAATAAGCTGGTCGTTTGACATGCGCAACAGATCGATCTTACGTTGATTGATCAAAGTCCTACGTTGACCACGATCACTGATCGGAATTGAAAGGGACAGGCCTACGTATTGCGATGCATTATCACGTAGTTGCTGATTGTAAGGGATCAACTCTTGATTCGCGTCCACGTTGGTTTCAAAGAACCCGGTTCCATACCCTGCGAATGCATCCAGTGATGGAGCTAACATCCCACGTGCTTGCTTCACTTGTTTTTGGGCTGCGATCACCTTGAATTCACTGGCTTGCATAATAGGGAGGAAAGATGCGGCTGCCAGGTATAACGAATCCACATTTAATCCAGTACCACGGGTCTGGACATGGAAAGAGTCTACTGGTGAAATGGTGAATGTGCCTGGATTGACGTCCAAGTTGATCTCTTGTAGTAGTCGAAGAGTCGCCGCTGCTTGCTGATTATTGATCTTTGTAAGTTGCAGTTCGTCAGTGATCACGACTGATTCAGCAAGGTGTATTTCACTGCCCGCCTTCAGGCCAACTTCGATCTGCTTTGTCACAAGTGCTTTGTTCGTGTTGGCTATCTCAAGTTGCGCGGTCGCATTTAGAATTGCGTCTTCGAAATACAGCACATCATAGTACGCCGTCATTATTCGAAATGCCAGCAGGTATTTTTCGTGTTCAAATTCGGCAATGGCTGCCTGTCGAGAAAGTTTGGCGGATGCACGTTGGTGCTGTTTTTGGAACCCTTGAAACAAATTCAGCTCGGCATTCAAGGAATACGTATTGGAGAAAAAGTCGCTCCGAACGATCTCGTTCGTGTTAGGGTCAATGGATCGGCCGAATAGTACTACGTAACTGGAAGAGGCGTCAATGGACGGAAGCATCGCACGCACGGACTGCCGCTCATCTTCTACTTTCGAGAATTGATCGTACTGACGATTTTTCAGTTGCAGGTTGTGGCTCAATGCATGATCAATACAGGCTTGAAGACTCCATACATGTTGGGTTGAAGCAGTCAAACTGGACAGCAAGAAGACAGTGATCGTTAGACAGTGGTAATACCGCTTGGTTCTCATCGTGCCAGATCAACTGCTATTGATGTGCCAGTTATGTAACTGGCTTATATTCAACGTATTGGGAAATAAGTGGGGCAAGTACTATCGATATTCATGTAAAGAAAATAGACACGCACTGTAAAATAATTGGACACTTCGTTGATGCTGGGCGTTGCGTTTCGTACCATTGAAATGGAAGCATTGCGCGAATGGCAAAAAAGAAGGGAAATATTCTGATTATTGATGACAGCAAGAGTGTCCTCGCGGCATTGGAAATACTCTTGAAAAGTGAATATTCCGAAGTTGCATCCTTGAGTAACCCGAATGGATTGAGCTCTTATCCAGATTTTAAGGCGTTGGATGTGGTTTTGTTGGATATGAACTTTTCAAGCGGAATCAATTCGGGCAACGAAGGCTTGTACTGGCTTAGGGAGATCAAGAAGCGCAACGCGGAAACGGCCGTAATATTAATGACGGCTCATGGTGAGATCGATTTAGCGGTATCTGGATTAAAAGAAGGTGCTAGTGATTTCATGCTTAAGCCTTGGAATAACGAGAAAATGCTGGCAAGTATCCGATCAGCGATCACGATCAAGAATTCCAAGAAAAAGATTCAAGACCTGGAGGAGAAGGAGTCCGGCCTGAAACGGATCATTAACGAAGTGCCTCACGAGATAATCGGAAGCTCTTTGGCTATCTCCAACTTATTAAAGTTAACGCGGAAGGTAGCGCAGACCGATGCGAACGTGTTGATCACGGGTGAAAATGGAACCGGAAAGGAACTAATAGCACGCGAGATCCACGAACGTTCGACACGAGAAAGGGAAGTATTTGTCAAGGTGGATATGGGAGCCATCGCTGAAACCTTATTTGAAAGTGAGTTGTTCGGTCATGTCAAGGGAGCTTTTACAGACGCGAAGGAAGACCGTGTCGGAAAGTTTGAAGCCGCAAAAGGGGGGACACTGTTCTTGGATGAGATCGGTAATTTGTCTTTAGCGCTTCAAGCAAAACTGCTTTCGGTGATCCAAAACCGACAGATCGTTCGGGTGGGTTCCAACAAAGTGATTCCGGTGGACATTCGGCTTGTGTGCGCAACCAATAGTGACCTTGGGGGAATGGTAAAGGATGGAACCTTTCGGGAAGACCTGTTGTATCGCTTGAATACTATCCAAGTTGAAGTGCCCGCACTGCGTGATAGAAATGGAGATATTCTGCTGTTAGCTGAGTCTTGTTTAGCGCGCTTCGTTGCGAAATACGACAAAACAGCGATGACGCTGGCCCCTGAAGCAAAGGAGAAATTAAGCGCTTATCATTGGCCGGGTAATGTGCGCGAACTGCAGCATGCGATTGAGCGAGCGGTGATTCTCGGAGAAGATTCCGTGTTACAAATGGATGACCTGTTGTTACAGTCGTCAGATACCTTTCTGGAAGGGCAATTACCCACGAGTTTAGACGAAATGGAGAAGGTAATGATCCAAAAAGCATTAGATACGCATGGTGGTAATCATACTGCAGCTGCCGATCAGTTGGGTATATCCAGACAGACCTTGTACAACAAGATCAAGAAAATGAACTTGGATGTTTAAGAGGAACACACGTTTGAAGTTTATCTGGCGGGTGATTCTGTTGACGGGTGTCGCCCTGGTTTTCGCCTTCTCCATCGTTTGGCAGAAGTACTGGCTTGCGAGCATTGCTGCTGTGGTGTTGATAGTACTGGCTGTCGAATTCGTAAGATCCACTGATCGCACCAATGAGAAAGTGTCGTACCTCTTCGACGCCATCCAGAACGAGGATTTTACCACCCGTTTTGCCGTGGACGTTCCACTACGCTCGGAGAAAAATTTACATGATAGTCTGAATCGCGTTAACTACCTGCTTCGAGATGCGTATGAGAATACACGGCTACAGGAACGGTATTTCGAAGAGATATTGAACCAAGCGAACATCGGTATTCTAACGGTGAATGAGCAAGGGCATGTGCTGTTCTCAAATCCAAGCGCATTACAGCTTTTCAATCTCGATCAGTTGAATCACGTGAAACAACTACAACGTGTGGATGCAAGTTTGTTTGCTGTATTGCGTGAGTTGGAGCCATTTGACCGCAGGTTGTTCAAGTTCCACAATGAGCGTGATACGATTCAGTTGGCGATAAAGTCCAGTAGAATAGAGGTCAAGGGCGAAAAGTTAAACTTGGTGGTCGTTCAAGACATTCGAACAGAACTGGATAAAAAGGAAACAGATTCCTGGAATCGACTTGTCCGCGTGCTAACCCACGAGATCATGAACACAGTCGCGCCTATTACCTCTATTTCAGAGTCCTTATTGAGGTACTATAAGAAAGGAGATAAGATCACCACACTAGCTGACCTTGAACAGGACGATCTGGTGAACACCGTGAAAGGCCTTGAGGTAATTGAAGAGCAAGGAAAGGACTTGGTGGATTTCGTACATTCCTACAGAAGTTTTCTTAATGTTCCCGTACCTGATAAGAAGCTTATTCAAGTTGAACCGCTGCTAGAACGAGTAAAGGCTTTGGCACTGCATCATGCTGAAAGTAGGAGTGCCGTGATCGATGTGCATTGCGAACAAGTGGACTTAGAGGTTTTTGCGGATGAGAAGTTAGTCTCTTTAGTGCTTATCAATATTTATAAGAACGGTTTGGAGGCTATTGCCGACACGCAAGGTGGAATCATTCAGGTTCGAGCAGGTGTGCTTGAGAATGACAAAAAGTTCATTCGAATCAAGGACAATGGCCCCGGAATACCTGCGGATGTTTTAGAGGAGATTTTTGTGCCGTTCTTCAGCACAAAGGAGAAGGGAACGGGTATTGGCCTAAGTCTGTCAAAACAGATCATGCACGTGCATGACGGCAATCTCAACGTTCGATCCACATTAGGAGAGGGTAGTGAGTTTGAATTGCGTTTTTAGGCGTTCAGGAAAAGGCCTGCCAATGCAAGTTCTCAGGAAAAGAGGGGCGCTCGGTGAAAATGGAAATGTGCACCCGCCGTAATACTGGTTGGATACGCGTTTTTTATTTACCTGTCTTCGTCGTCTCTCCTTCAAGCCCTTCGAACCACTCGCACCAGTCAAGCCATCAGAGCCATTCCTGCTTAAGGATTCCCTCCACCTAGCCAATGCTTATCCAACAGGTGAACAATTGCGGCAATACTCGCTGAGCCCAACTCCAGCTCACGCTTGTTCACGTTCTCGAATACATCAGTTTCGCTGTGGTGATAGTTGAAGTAGCGTTGCGTATCGGGTCTAAGGCCGATCAAGGTGATGTCTGGATAGTGTTCCTTGAGCTTATTGATATCCACACCTCCGAAACCTTGTTTTAAAGATTGTAATCCATAAGGCTCGAGGACATCCCGAAAACTCTGAAGCAAGGCCAAACGGGTTGAGTCTGTTCCTTGCAAGCTGAACCCCAAAGGCGTATGTCCCCCGGCATCAGATTCCAAAGCAAAGACATGTTTCTCGTCTTTTTCAATGGCATCTTTGGCATAGGTGGAGGCACCGTACGCACCGTTTTCTTCATTCATGAACAATACCACGCGTACTGTCCGTTTAGGCTGCAAATCAAGTTCCTTGAGGATGCGCAGTGCTTCAATGCAGTGCACCACACCCGCACCATCATCGTGTGCCCCTTCACCCACATCCCATGAATCCAGGTGACCGCCTATCGTGATGATCTCATCAGGGAATTCTGTACCGGTCAATTCCCCGATCACATTGTGCGAGATCTTGTCGGGGTAATTGCGGCAATCCATTTCCAAGGTGAATTCCACAGTGCCTTTTTTCAAAGCTGCGCTCAAGTCGTTTGATGCTTGCGTACTGATCGCTGCGCCAGGGATCTTCTTGACATCGTCTTCGTAACGCATCGATCCTGTGTGCGGATGGTTGTCTATCGGTGTGGCTAATGATCGGATCACCGATGCTTTGGCACCATACTTAGCTGCCGTGCTTGCACCGTTTCCGCGGATCGGCCAGCAACCGCCATAAGCGCGACCCGTTAAAATGAAACGTTGATCAAAGGGTTTATTGATGAACACGATCTTGCCCTTCAGCAATCCGGCTTCTCCAAGTTCCTTGACATGATCCAAGTCCTTGGCTTCGACGCATTCGGCGCTCATGATTCCTTCTGTTCCTACGGAACCCCCAAGTGCTAGCACCTTGATCTTTTTCAATTCGCCATCAGCACCTTTGTACCAAGCTACTTCAGTGGTACCGCGTTCCCAGTGGGGGATGGGCGTTTTTTGTAACCAAGTCTTGAAGCCATAACCTTCAAGAATAGCCTTGCCCCATTGCACGGCCATTTCCGCTTCTGCAGAACCGCTTAAGCGTGCGCCAATGTCCTTGCATAGTGAATGCAGGTTCTCATAGCATTCGCCATTTACTAAGGCTTCATCGAAGATGGCCCGCACATTCAAGGAGTCCGTTTCCTGTGCGAGCGCGTTGTTCACACAAAATAGGAGTAGAAGACAGCAGAGTAAATGGAACTTGTTTGTCATTTGAATGGAAAAATAGATGCTTCGTACGGGTAATGCAAACAATCCTACACAGACAATGAAGAAAAGGAGTTGAGATTCGTATTGACTAGGGTGTTGCGACTGGATTATCTGGTTGAACTTGTTTGTTGTGCATCATGCTGGTTAAGCAGACGGCCCCGACTAAGAACGCGATTAGAAACAATAAAGGTTGAGCAGAGGTATTTCCGGAGATTAAACTGCCGACACCAGATGAATCTGCCCATTCTCCTCGATAAAAGGCAGGAAATGCAAGGCTTGTTATAGGGTCTCTAACACCTGTTGGCATGTTGTAATTGATGGTGCATTTGGCAACGAAGGCAAAAACAAATCCACTGGCGGAAAGTAAGAGTAGTGGAATGGGAATTCGTTTCTCCTGTATGGCAAGCCGAAGCCCTAAAAAAAGGAATAATAGTGTGGGCGTTATTAAATGCCTTGGTCCGTAACTCCAGCCTCCCCACCAAACAGAGTAGAACGGAATGGTTAAACACAGTATGATCGCAGGAAGAATAAACGGGTGTGTTACCCAATTGCGCGCCCGTTTACGCACTTTTCTCGCTGCTACAACGGATACCCAAATTAAAGCCGGAACGTAGAAGTAAAGCCCTCGGTATTGACTAAATGTCAACCCCCATATTGCCTCCGGATCAGGTGGTCGGAATCCATAATTGGATGACATGCCAGGGAAGTTCACCGCGTATTTGTAGAGAAAGGAGAAAGGGTCACCTGTGAACCTGTAGTTATAGACCAGTGCAACGGCAACAAATGGTAATAGGCCAAGTCCGAAGTGTAAAAGAGAGCGTAGCGTTGTTTTTGTAAGGAACAATTGTACAGTCCATAGCAAGGTGAATAGGAGCAAGGTGTGTTCTGTCAGGAACGCTGCTCCAGCCAATAGGCCACTCGTAAGAAATTGCCTTTTTGAGATTTGGAATGCGCCGAATAGAATGAACATAGATCCGAGAACATGAGATTGGAAGCTGCCAGAGTAAATGAATAACATTGATCCGAATAAGGTTAGCATGACCAAAATACTATGCCACCTGTTGGATGCGCGGTACGTGTCGTACCATACGAATGTCAAAATCAACGCAAGCGGTAGACTGCCGCATATGAATCCAGCAATGAGTAAC
>CAZPEQ010000038.1:0-11795 GCA_964585605.1 uncultured Weeksellaceae bacterium
TGACCGATTGATCCCCGTTGCTCAACGGTATTTTGACAAAAGCGGTCTGGGCGATCGGATCGTGCTCCACCACGGTACTATTTTCGATATCCTCCCCACTATTCCTGGGCCATTTGACTTGGTGTTCATCGATGCAGACAAACCCAACTACGACAAGTACCTAGATATTCTCTTTGATAAGATCACGCCTCAAGGGCTGATCATCGCCGATAATGTGTTCTGGAAAGGGCGCGTATTGGATCTAGAGAACAATAACAACGCCCAAACAAGAGGCATGATCCGCTACGCGGAGAAGGTTCATGAAGATCCTAGGTTGGAGAGCGTTTTCTTGCCCATGAACGACGGGTTGCTGCTGAGTCAGAAGAGGTGAAAACAATACGATTTCAGTTAAACATCCAGGTCGAGTGTTTTTTACACTGACCCAAGACAAGATGATCACATATTTCTGATCTATGCCTCAAAGTGCCCTCACGTGTTTTCAATACCTATGAAGTGAAACGTCCCAAGCACAAAGCCATACGCAACAATCATACATTTGTTTCACATTTTTGAATGTACTCCGGTACTTTTATTAAAAATTTCTACGATGTCCGAATCGAACGGTCTCAAAATTTAGTACTCACTCCAAAAAATGAAATACATCTTGACTTTTACGCTCGTCATGCTATTTTCCTTTTCGAGCTACGCACAACACCATTTTGAATGCCAGTTCAAACCTTCAGAAGCAAGTAAAGCAGACAACCTCCAATCTGGTAGAATGCCTGATAACGGTGATTTACTGCGCCTCAGAGTAGCTTTCCATCAGTTCCGTGAAGATGATGGCACTGGAGGGTTCACGGACAGCGAGATCAACGACCAGATCCTGGTTCACTTGAACCAGCTCTATGCAGGCATGAACATACAATTCGAGAGTTGTGGTATCGATCACATTGACGATTCGGATGCATTTAATGCACTAGCAAATTTTAATACCCCGGAACGAGCGCCGTATTATAGCGAGACCAACGTGAATTCGCGACCTGATGTGATCGATTTGTTTCCAGAACTGGTAACATTCGGCCCAGAACCACGTGGATTGGGTAGAGCAGGGGGTACACGTGCGTTTGCAACCCTTAACGTAGTATCCAATTCTGTTGGTGGTACTAATACTGGTGGTGCTAATAGTGGTGGTGCTACTACTACTACTAGGACTATCCCACTTTGGGGAGTTTCTGCATTGGCCCATGAAGTAGGACATCTTCTCGGCTTATTCCATACACATGAAGTCGCATTTGGGGCTGAGATGATAACGCGTGGAGCAAATGCCAATTGTACTACGGCTGGTGATTTTTTATGTGATACCGAAGCGGCGCTAGTATTCACATCTGAATATACAGATGGGCAGACATGTGAGTTCCTGCTAGGTGCAAATACTACATATATCTCTTCCATATTAGGCGTCACTGTTAACCATCCAACCGATTTTGTGGATATTTCGCAACTCAATGCAACACAACTCGATGTATATGATGAATGGTTGAGGTCTTGGACTATTGAGGATGGGGTTTATGTCCCCTATGACCAACCAGTGACCAACATCATGGGGTACGGACAACGGAATTGCCGAATAGAGTTCACAGAGGAACAAAAAAATCGAGCCAGGGCCCGTGTACTGGACCCAAATTCCAATATTTCCCGCTGTAGGATTACTGACTTCGGAACTCCTCAGAACGAGTCATCAATAAATCCTGGAGTGGTTATCGTTTCTGGCGAAACGATCGAATTTTCATCTTTTCAACTGGCAAGTGGTGTAACCTACCTTTTCCACAATTGTACGGTATTGTTCAATGGAGATGTAGTTATACCTGCTGGCGCACATCTAAAATTTGAGCAAAGTGAAGTACAAATGGACCAGGGAACGTTCTTTGTTGAACAAACCGGGCGCTTAAGTGGCGACCGAAGCACCTTCGGGCCAAGTGAAAAGCAATGCCTACAAAACTATACCTGGGGGGGTATTCGTTCCGAAGGAGCTGCCAATCCAAACACTATACCATGCGTTACGTTGTTCGATTGTACTTTACACGACGCGGAATGCGCGGTTCATTTAGGTACCGATTCTCAGACTCCTGGAGTGGCTAGTTATCCGAGTAGCTTGTTTGTCATGCAATCAGTATTCGTGGATAACGATCGCGATATTTTCTTGGACGGAGAAACAAGCCCAGGTGGAAATGAACCTGTGTTCCCGGGAGTATTTTACAATATTTTCAGTAGCCAGTTCACGGATTCAAAGACTAGAGAACCCGCGCCCATGCCCTACTCCATGCGAACCATTGGTGTGAACAATGTATTTGTTGTGAACAGTTCGTTCTCTACCAGTGCAGATGTTCAACTTTTGGCGACTAACACAGGGTTAGAACTTCTAGGATATGATATTCCCAATGCCCCCTATTCCTTTTTTGATGGAACCAAATCCGATAAGTTGATCGAGGTCATTGGCTCGAGTCCTCAAGAGTTGAAGATCCGCGGATATTCATTCTCCAATGAAGAATGTGTGTACATAGCGGAGGTCCCGAACGTTCTGTTTGAGAACAACATCGTGAACTACGGCGGAGACGTTCTACAGGGAAGTATTGCAGGTTTCGGATTGAAGTTGGTAAATGGCCTTCATTTCGATATTACAGGCAACACATTTTTATCAAGAAGAGGGCAAGGCGATGGCTGTCTGATTAACAATGGTAGCCAACAGACCAATCACATACGGAATAATGAATTCTTAAACACGAGTGCCTCTTCTCCCAGCAACACGGCGATTCGTGTAGTGAATGTGAACCGAAGCCAAAATGGTTCTACGGGTTTGCAAATCGCGTGTAATGCGTTTGTTAAAAATTACAACGCTGTTGTGGTAGAAGGAGCCGCATTGAATAGCGGTATTGCTCAGACTCAAGGCTCCCTATCTGAGCCAGCGAATAATACGTTTGAAGCCAATACTGGAGGAGAGTTTTCCAATCTGACTAGTAATCTCGTTCGGTATGTTGAGACTTCTGGTCTACCATCGGCCCTGAATTCAAATGCAACAAGTAATGTTGTCATCTTGTACAGCCCAAACCAAGGCCAATGCTCTAGTGTAGCTTCCAGAGTGCCTGAACAGGTTGTGCGTTCTTCAGTAGAAGCCCCATCTTCAATCATAAGTCCAAACCCTAGTTCTGGCAGGGTGACCGTAACAAGTGATTCTGAAATACGTGCGATAACCTTCTTAACGAATAGAGGACGCGTCGTTCTTTCTCAGAAGCAGGTTAACGGCATATACCATACGGCTGATCTAAGTGGAATTGAGAGCGGTATTTACTTCATTCGAATTGAGTACGCCAGTGGTTTTACAGAGACCAAGCGGGTCGTCAAATTGTAAGGATTAACGCAACAAGCATTTGCAATGAGCCCACCCCACCCTGTTTTAGAAAAGGTGGAACGGGCTCATTAGATTACACTGCTTATGCATCTTACAATATGCTTAAACGGATATGAAGTCTTTGACCTGAAAGTGTTTTCCTTCTCATGAAAGATGAGCTGCTGCTGAGTCGAAAGAAATGAGTCTGTAGCCAACAGTTGGCGTGTTAGGTGTGCATTCCTATCTTCGGCTCCTATGCCCATAGACCTACGAAGCGATACCGTAACAAAGCCATCCGAAAGTATGCGTCAAGCCATGGCGAGAGCTGCTGTAGGAGATGATGTATTTGGAGAAGACCCTACAGTAAGGCAGTTGGAAGACCGATTAGCCGACCTATTTGGTCATGAAGCAGGCCTCTTCTGCCCCAGTGGTACGATGACCAACCAAATTGCGATCAACGTACACACCAGACCTGGTGATGAGATCATATGCGACAAGGACTCCCACATCTATAAGTACGAAGGTGGCGGTATTATGGCCAACAGCGGCTGCTCAGTCAAATTCGTAACTGGCGACCGAGGCCGATTCTCGGTAGCCGATATAGAAGCTGCACTGAACCCTCCCGCGGATCCCCATATGCCCTTGAGTCGTTTGGTAAGTGTAGAGAACACGTTTAACCGAGGAGGTGGTTCGGTTTGGGATATGGAACAGATCAAGGCGATCCAAACTTTTTGCGGAGAAAAAAGTCTAGGCCTACACTTGGATGGTGCCCGCATTTTCAACGCACTGGTTGCAACGGGAGTTGATGCCAAGACCATGGGAAGCTGTTTTGACTCGGTTTCAATTTGCCTTTCTAAAGGGCTTGGGGCACCGGTAGGATCCGTGCTCGTTGGTTCAAAAGACTTCATCGCACATGCCGTTCGCGTGCGGAAACGCTTCGGAGGAGGAATGCGGCAAGTCGGCATCTTAGCCGCTGCCGGCCTATTCGCACTGGATAACCACATAGACCTGCTTGCCATAGACCATGCGCGAGCAAGTAAAATAGCTGCCGCCTTGCCTGAGTTACCCTACGTTGCATCAGTCATTCCGGTAGAGACCAACATTGTTGTATTCAAAGTCAACCACGCACATACTGTGAGTGACCTGGTAAAAAAGCTGGACAAGAGCGGTGTACGCGCCATACCTTTCGGCGCTGATATGATCAGACTAGTAACGCATTTGGGCCTGAACGAGCATGATATCGACGAAACGATTCGTGCATTGCGAGCTATAGCGTAATGAAAGAAGTATTCGAGAGAATAGAGCGTATTACAGACTTCACCTTGTTGGAGTTAGGGAATATCCATATCACGATCGGCTCACTAATCTCTATCGTGCTTTATATATTCTTAACCCTATTCCTGTTAAAGGTGTTGCGCAAGATTGTCTTGAACAGGCTTGGGCGGCGCATGGAAGTTGGGCGGCGTAAGGCCTTGTTCAACCTGCTGCGCTACATCGTTTGGGTAGTGGTTAGCATTATCATGCTTGACGCCATTGGCATCAAGCTGAACATCCTGCTTGCTGGTGCAGCTGCCCTATTGGTAGGTGTGGGTATTGGTATGCAGCAGATCTTCAACGACGTTGTATCCGGTGTTATTCTGCAGATAGAAGGTACGGTTTCGGTTGGAGATGTGATCGAGGTAGAAGGGCTGGTCGGTGTGGTTAAGGAGATCCATGTGCGAACATCCATTGTGCAAACGCGCGATGATATTGTTATGATCGTACCCAACAGCCGGTTTGTTAGTGACAAGGTGATCAACTGGAGTCATATACAACGTAACACACGCTTCAAGGTAAACGTGGGTGTGGCTTATGGATCAGATGTGGAGCTGGTTGAACGTATACTACTACAATGCATGCATGAACAAGCGGGGATCAGCGACCACCCGAACCCGCGCGTATGGTTGCATGAATTCGGAGAATCCAGTTTGGACTTTTCATGCTATTTCTGGAGTACCGAGGCATTTGGTATTGAGGCCGTGAAAAGTGAATTGCGTTTTAAGATCTGCAAACGATTTGCTGAGCACGGCGTGGAGATCCCATTCCCTCAGCGTGATATTCACGTACACCAAAAGTGAACGTGATGAGGTCCTTGGGTCGTTTTCTTGACATAACCATTGCCCTCGTTCTTGTGCTTGGACTCCTGCTCTTGATCTTCGCCGCAAAAAAAAGGCAGCAGCTTCAAGAAGAGCATAAAATAGAACGTATCAAACTGGCTTCCATTGCCGCCAAGCATTCATTCGAGCAGGAAACAAATCACTTTAGTGATCAACTGCAGCGTGGCAGATCTTGGATCGGAACGTTAGATCATTTACCCGAGGATCAAGTACCGTTCGGCGAACATTTCGTTCCGCTCTTGTACAGTAATTCCCTGATCCAAAGTGTTCGCGTAGCGCACGAAGATGGGTGTCAATTGGTTATTTCGGGCAACGAAGGTCAGTATTCGTCTTGTCAAAATTTTGAAGGGCATGACATACCTAGTGCGTGTTACCGCTGGCATGATCATCAAATGGTCGAGGTTGTCGATAGTACAGAAATTGGTAAAATACCCGATTCTCGAGGCAGCACTTGGTTCAATAGTGCATTGAACTACGCTGGGCAAACCTGTTGGACCTTTGACAGTAAGCATGCCGTATTAGTGGCTAGCGCGCATAAGCCTGCTGTAGATAGCACGGATCAGATGGCCGTTTTAGCCATGGAAATAGATGTTGCACGATTGGTTTCAACCATTCGCACAGTACCCTCTCGTATTGAAGGCATTTCGGCCATGCGTTTTGCCGACGGGACGATCATTTACCCAGCTGAAGGAGTAGATAATGAAGAGCTGATAGCCATTTGCGAAAAGGCCGTTGCGCTCTACGACAAAGACGTTTACACGCGCATATTCGAATTGGAAAAAGACGAGCTGTTCTACAAAACGATGGTACATGATGTATCGATCAGAGGCTTAGAGGCCAATATCATTACGATCGTTCCGCAGGAAGAAGGGTCTTTCGTAAATGCGATCAACGGAGTGATCATTGCAGCCTTTGCATTAATCATGACCCTAGGCACGCTGTTGTTCTTAGGGTGGTATAAAAGCCAAGTTGACGGACGAAAGATCAAGGTGCATGAACAACGCTCTAAAACACAGCAGAAGGTTCTGCAGCAAGCCATTGGGGAACGCGAAGTTCTAGACCGCGAAGTACACCACCGTGTTAAGAACAACCTCCAGATCATCTCCAGTTTGCTGAATATGCAACTCATGAAACTGCCTGCGGAGTTGCCGTTGACGGAGACGTTCAGAAGCAACAAGAACAGAATAGAATCCATTGGCATATTGCACACGGCGTTATATAATTCAAAAGACTTGCGCGGTATTGATCTGCAGGATTTTCTCAGCGCCATAGCACGCTGGATCACCTCTGAATTTTCCCCTGAGGGAATCAACGTCAGTTACGACGTAAAGGCAGGAGGTATTCAAACCGATATGGATACTGCACGCGATATTGGTATGATCGTATCAGAGCTCATGATCAACTCATGTCAACACGCATTTCCTCATGCCACCGGCGGACATATTGATGTGGCACTGGCCTTCGAAAAACGGGATCAGTACCGCTTGTCTGTGCACGACAACGGAATCGGTATGGGCGCAGCGTTGCTCAACCGAGAACAAACAACGAAGATGGGATTGGATATTGTTGATTCGCTGGTGGAAGGACTTGAAGGCACGTTTGCCTATCACTCTGATAATGGGGTGAGATGCGATGCGCTTATAAGCATAGCATCTAGAGAGCCTACGGATAAGCCGTTATGATAGAACTGCGCGCCATAACTGTGCAAAGAAGTACGGAATTGAGATGAAAGGATTACTCGTTTCAATAGTGATTGGCGTATTATCTGGAATAGGCATTTCTAGTTTTCGTCGATCAACAATCGGAGAATTATTCGAAGAATCGATTATAAATCCGTTAGTTCCTATTGTTACGTTGATGATTCTTGCCTGGGTGCTTAGCCAGTACATAACAATCCGGCTAATGGGAAGACAGCGTGTTTTCCGCCTATCCATCTATGGTTTACTTACTTTCCTTTCCCAGTTTGCGACCGTAGTACTGTTCGTCTGGATCACCGGAAGAAATGTTGCGCAGGGAATTTTTAGAGAATTTCTACTGGCCGCATTCATGGCATGGGTGGTCACTTTTACAAGTGCTGCAATACTCAACCATTTTTTAAAGCAAACAACAGAAAGGGATAGTAGCATTCTAGATGAAGACCTCTCCGGTTAAGACCCCAACCACTCGATCTCAACCCGCCTTTCCGTGGCGTTGACTTTTGAGCTCTTGCTATCACCATAGAAGTTGACCATAACGCGATCCGGAGTAATACCTCGTTTGAGTAAATGTTCGCGAACAGCCTTAGCCCGCAATTCACTCAAGCGCAAATTGCTCGCAGCGCTGCCACTTTTATCAGAATAACCGGTGACTAGGATACGTTGACGGGGACTACGCGCTAATTGCTCAAAAACTTCATTGAGCAGGACCATATAATCTGGCGCTACCCGTGTTGAGCCATTCTGGAAACGAATCGTAACATGCTTTCCTGTGAGCAAACTCAAGTTCTCGATCGGGTTGTCGTAACGTACAGCCGGCTGTGTCTTTACCTCTTCCAACTCTCCCTCAATAGAACTTAACCGATCTTCAATGACGTCGATCCGATCGCGTATTGCCAAAACTTCCTTGGTGTTGTCGATCTTATCCATACGCGCATTCAACCTCCCTAATTCGTCTTTCAACCAACGGTCTCGTTTGCGCACCTTGATCGGTTTTTCCTCTGCAATGGCTACTTCCGGAACGAATGCAGGCAGTATCTCGGTTTCGCTCGCTAGCATCAAGGACAGCCCCGGCTGCGGATCATCAACGTAAACCTCATTCACTTGCAGATCCAACGCACACAAATATTTGTCTTCATCGAAAACGGTACCGCAGATCGTCGCATCAGAAACATTGGAAACGAACACATTGTCCTTGTTCAACCACATCTCACCGTATCGCGAAATATCTTGCTCAATAGATTGCTCCAGCGCTTCCCGCTGAACCCGCACGAATTTGTAGATCGCGATATACTTATCCTCTTCAGGGTCTCCTTCTAAGGCATAGGCCGTGTTGCTCCAATCGATACGTGTAAGTCTACCTAACGCTTCTTGCGTTGCTTCAGAGAAGGAAAAGTTAGGCGCTGCCACGTGGGTGGTCGTGAACAGCGCATTCATCATGTTCTCCATTTCTAAGGCTAGCGTTTCAGAAACCGTCTGCGCTTGCACACCCTCGCTACCGAACTTTATCTGAACGTCCAAATAACCGCCCAGCGCGGCGCGCATGACATCCACAACTTTGGCCGCGGGAAAAATACCGTCATTCGACAAGGCCAACATCGAGTAGCCTTGATTACCGTTACGCTCCCAAATGAATCGAACAGCGTCTTCTCGTTCGCCGTTGGCCTGCGCCACCACCAATTGATCCGCATTTTCCTCCACGGACCAGATCTTGGTCAATTCTTCTTCTAACTGGGCAAAGACACCTGTGGTGATCACTGCAAAGCACAGCAATAGAAATGGGCGAAAAACCAAGGCGTTCATTATAAGGATGAAATTAGCCTTAACGCCATGTTCTACTTGTTAAATCAACGGAAAGATGTTCACTGATCCATGAACATTCAGAATCGTTTCAGCCAACTGAACGCTTCGGTTCTCGAACTGAATACTTTGAAGGGGAAACTCGGGCGGTGAAGCAGTGCGAACATATCTCCTGAAATGCGCTCACTAAGTGTATTCGCCACAAAACCAACCGTGCGTTTCAAATCTCCTTTACACGAGCGCATCAACAAAAGACGCGCATCGTTGGAAACATTCGCATTTGTTTCTGCATGCACGAGAATCGGGTGTTCTCGAACTGGATCAAGAGCCCGCACAAGCCTCAGGATCTCTTTGATCTCCCACATGCCGATCGTAGCTGATCGATTGAACATCAAGTGCAGTACTCCTTCCTCGCGCCAGAGTTCAAACGGCGCATTCAAAACCATCGTTTCGTCTTGCATTCGTCCTAAAGTAGCGTTGTTAACTCACTACATTACATAGACTTAACGCAGAGTTTTCCACGATCAGTACGAATGACCTCTATTCTTCGACGAACACCTCATGAATGGCGTTACCTCGGCAAGCATCGGGTAAGGCGAACCCGCACCACATAGCGATCGTGGGTGCAATATCTTCAATATGCACTGTACGTGCTACCTGCATTTCGGGTATGCCGTAACCAAAGAACAACAGCGGAACCTGCGTATCATAGGTATGGCCTGAACCATGGGTTGTTCCTTTTCGCTCATCGCCCTCATTTTCCAATAAATAGCCTGGTTTAAGCGAATACAGGACATCTCCTGAGCGTATCCGCATATACCCTTCTTGCATCTTAGCTCGCGGACCACGGGAGAACTCTTGCCCCAATAATTGATCAGCAGTGACCACTTCGGCTATATCTCTGTTCGTGAATAAAGCTTGCTGCGCAATAGAGCGGACCTTAGCCGGGTCAGCACCTACTTCGGCTACCTTATTCATATCAAAATACATTTGGTAATTCATGTGCGCCTTTATCCAAGGCCCCGGGCCATACTTCGCTTCAATAGCCTTTTCCACCGTCGTTTCCAGGTTATCCTTTCGAACATACCCGGCACTGGATTTTAGTTGAGTTAAGTAAGCCGGAATATCAACCACGCCATGGTCAGATGTAATGAATAACAAGTACCGGTCCTCTCCTACCAGTTCGTCTAACTCCACAAGCAAGCGAGCGATCTCTTCATCGAGCCGGTAGTACATGTCTTCTAGCTCCATAGAGCGCGGCCCTGTTGCGTGGCCCAACTTATCTGTACTTGAATAGCTGATCGCCAACAAGTCGGTCGTTTCATCGATCCCCAACTCTTCATGTAAGATACAATTGATGGCCATATCGGTCACCAACTTATTCCCAAGCGGAGTATAGGTAAGCAAATTCAAGTCCTTGGTCTGCGCGAACAGTCCCGGCAGGTCGTAGGGAAAGGCAGGTCGATCAGCACCGCCAATAGCATGCTCAAAAGCGTTCGCATCTAGCATGTGATTTTCGTAACGCCCTTTGGGGTATTTCAATTCCCAAGGCTTGCTGAGGTATAGCTCTGGGCGTTTCTCTGCATTGAATTCACGAACCCAATTCGGCAGCCCTTTGCTGTACCATGAACTGGAAACAAAGTGTCCGGTGCTGGGGTCGAACCAATACGCGTTATCACCTGTGCGGCCGATCGGCAGGATGGCCCCGCGATCTTTGAGGGATATGCCAATTGTCTTCGACCTTCCTGCGGTAAAACGTTCAAGTTCATCTGCAATGGTGGTGGAGACCAAGTTCTTTGGCGATCTGCCCACAGCACCCGAAAGCCCGCCGAATTGCTGCGTGGTGGTATCCTGCACACAATAGATTAGCTCCCCGGTAGTTTCATCGTACCAATCGTTCGCTACGATGCCATGGCCAGAAGGGCTTGCCCCTGTATATATCGATGCATGCCCTGGCCCAGTGTAGGTGGGTACATATTGAAAGCGCGTATCAATCATCCACGCGCCTTTGCGTACCAAGCGCTTAAACCCGTCCTTTCCAAAACCACTCCAGTACCGCGCGATCATATCAGCACGCATCTGATCAATAGTGATACCAACGACCAAACGCGGAACAACGATCTCCTCAGATACTTGGGAGGTAGCTGGGAAGGAAAATGCAAGTGCAAGGAGAATGAGAACCTTTTTCATGTTCTTTGAGCAATTAGGTAAAAAATGATGACACAGGCGCTTATGCTAATAACAACATTGAGCGATGCAGCCAGTATGGCACCTTGTTTCATCAAAAGGTAGTTTTCATAACTGAAGGTGCTGAACGTACTGAAGCCCCCACAGAACCCAATAGCTAGCAAAGGCAATGCCAATGGTTTGAACTGCAATTGACTTTGCCATTTAAGCATCACCAGGGCAAGTACGACACAGGCAAGCACATTGGCCGCAATCGTAGCCCATGGCAAGCCACCTTCTGCCACATTCGTGGCAATAAAGCGCGACAAGCCGAAGCGGGCCAAACTGCCCAAACCTCCGCCTAAGAATACTGCTACCGCGGTGTTCACGGCTTCAAGTTACGACGTAGGACAAGGCGATCCAAGAGGTAAACGAAAATGCTGGCCACTAAAATGCCATAAAGTGCGCCTACAGCTACGTCAGATGGGTAATGAACGCCTAAATACACCCTACTCAGGCCAATGAGCGCCGCCCAGAGGACCAAAGCATAGCGCGTCCATTTCCACCGGCGGCCTATGGTGCCTGCCAAGAAGGTGGCGATCGCAAAGTGATTGG
>CAZPEQ010000039.1:0-11785 GCA_964585605.1 uncultured Weeksellaceae bacterium
ATCATAGCGGGTGAATGCGTGACCCCGAGTGTGACCATTGATGGTACGGTATTCCCAACAAACCCGGACGGCGGATTGTTCTTCACCTGTTACGATGCGAACGGCAACTTTAAGTGGTTCAGGACAGGAGACGGAACCATAGGTGAGACCGAACTGGCCTTATCGCCCAATGGCGTGTATTTCGGTGGTGATATTTTCCAATTCCCGTTGATGTATGACGGACAAACGCTAACCGATGTGCCCCAGCTTCAGGAGCAAGTTTTGATTGGAGAGATCAGTACAACAGGTTCTTTGGCCTGGTGGAAGCTCGGCGGTAATTTTGATGGTAGTGTGTCCTTTGGCGGACTGGATGTTGATCCATTCGGCGATCTACAGGTGTCTTTTAGTACAGGACAATTAAACGGTATCACATTGGGTGGTACGCAGTTCTTGACGCCTGATGCCACGGAGTCAATATTTGAGATCGATGGCACGGGCACGAATGTGCTTGATCAGGACTTCGCATTCACCGGTTATGACAACAGTCCTTTTGGAGACCTGATGGTAGAAGAGCTGATCACCGATGGTATAGGCAATACATACATCACAGGAGAGTACACGTCGCCAGCGACTTTTGCGAGGCCTACGTTCTTCGGGGACACCATTGGTGGTGATGGCTTTATAGAATCATTCATTGCGAAGTACGACACGGCAGGGCAATACCAAGGTGTGTTCGCCTTCTCGTATGATATGGGTATTGATGGGGAATTCAGGGCCACGGAAATGATCTTTGACCCAAGTGGTGATCTGATCGTAACGGGGTTCTTTGAGGACAACATAGATGTAGGTCCGTTCAGTTTGACCGCAGGGATACCGAGTCAAGCCTTCGTTGTCAAACTGGATCCGGACCAAGCATTTACGACCACGACAGGGATCTCAACGGTCTTTGAACAGCCCATTGCCGTGTTCCCTAATCCGTTTTCCAACGCGTTGCTGATCAATGCAACACCTGATCAGTTGGGCGGTATGCTGGAGATCATAGATGTCTCTGGGCGGGTTCTGCTGTCTGAACGGATCAATAGCACACGAGTAACACCTCAAACCCAAGATATGACAGCGGGTGCTTACCTGTTGAAAATCACCAATAACGGTAGAACAAGTACAACCAGAATAATCAAACAATGATCATACGTACAGTTTTAACCGCAGGCGTGCTGCTTGCAACACTTGCTTCCAGTGCGCAAATTCAGTTGGGAGGAGGCCTGGTATATGGGACAGGGATCGCTAATGTTGGCTTTCAGGCCCGAGGAGGGAAGGTCATCAACGACCAATTTGATGCGTTGGCAAACCTGACCTTCTTTTTACCAGAAAAGATCAGCGGAGGGCTCCTTGAGTCTAAGACCTCTTTGTTTACCATCAATTTTGATGGTCATTATAAAGCACTGGAGAATGAGAAGACCATGCTTTACCCTTTGGCAGGAATTAATATCTCAGTCGTGAGTTTTGACATCGAAAGTGAATTCCTCGGAATAGTGTCATCTTCTACGGGTTCGGATACGAATATTGGATTGAACATTGGAGGTGGAGGGAACTTGCGGTTAAACAATGGCTTGAAGGCATTTGGAGAAGTGAAATATGTAATAAGCTCTTTTGATCAATTGGTCATCACCGTGGGCATCGTGAAAACCTTATAGCAAAATGAAAAACTTGATTTTACTCCTTTGTACACCGATCATCATCTGGTCTTGTGTAGAAGAAGGTGCGGCCACTTCAAACGAAGCAAGAGCTATGAACAGTGCCGAAGCGAGTGATTCGGCATTCCCCAGCGAGCAAGGAAAAATCACCTACACACTGGCTGGCACGTTGAACGGTGACGAGACCTGGTACTGGTCAGATTGGGGTAAGAAACAACGCCGCGAGACCAATACGGTCATGGAGATGATGGGTATCAGAAAAGCGGATAACAAGGTCAACCTGAACATCGAAGGAAAATCCTACAACCTCAACGAGAAAGCCAAGACAGCGACAGCAATAAGCTCTGACTTAGGAGATGCCATGGCAGATATGGATTACAGTAGCGAAGAAGCACTGACCCAGTTTGGAGCTGTTAAGGACGGAACAGAAGACGTGATCGGCAAAACGTGTCAGATCTGGAAGATGGAATCGTTGATGTCACGCGTTTGGGTTTGGAAAGGCCTTCCAATGAGATCGGAGACGGATATGGGCATCGTTCAAACCAGCACTATTGCCACCAGCGTGGACCTTGATCCAAATCTAGACGAAGATCTGTTCGATGTTTCGGGTTACGAGATCAAGGACATGGGGCGGGTAGAGGACTACATGCCTAAAAGGTGATCATGCTGGAGGAATATTGCTCACCGTGACCTTAGTACCTTTTTCGGAAGACTCAATATGCAAGGTCATACCCGATTTTTCCGCACGTGTGCGCATGTTGTTAAGTCCCCTTCCTTGACTCGGTTCGTTTGTGTTGATACCCTTGCCATTGTCACTGAAGAATAGCGAAGAAGAACCATTGTTTACGCGAAGTTGCAGCTCGGCTCGGTTGCACTGCGCGTGTTTCGCGCAATTGGTCATGACCTCTTTGAATATCAGTACCAGTTGTTTTTTCGTCTGAGGATTGAGTTGGAACGTTGATTGCTGATCTTGAACGATACTGGTTCGTAGGTCAACGCCAGTGTTGTCGAAAAGATCCTCTCCGAGATCTTTGATGTGAAGGAAGGTGTCGTTCAAATTATCCTTGGAAGGGTCTATAACCCACAATAGATCTCGGAAACCACTTGATAGACCCGTGATGTTGGCGCGGATCTTTTGGAAGAATTCCGAAGGGTCTTTCTGCTCCTTATACCTTGTTTCGGCGAGTGATAAGAAAATCGAGATCTTGCTGACCATTGACCCTAATTCGTCGTGAAAGTCAGCAGCATTATCCTGTCTTAGTTTTTCCCGCTCAGCGATCAACGCACGTTCGAATTGAGCTTTGCGCTCTACCACTTTCACTTGTTTTTTCAGTTGCCATGCGAATCCCAATCGGGTAGCGCCTAGCAGACATAAGCCGTAAAAAAGATAGGCCCAGGTCGATCGCCAGAAAGGAGGTGCGATTTCGAAGTGCAGTTTGATCGGTGCGCTCGACCAACTGCCATTGAACGCACGTGCGTCGAGCACAAGTTCATAGGTTCCAGGTGCCAAATTGTAGTAACTCAACTTCGCATTATTCTGCGCGTAGATCCAGCTATTTCGTTGTGGCAGTAAGCGATGTCTGTACTCGTTTTTTTCGGGATCAGAAAAGTCTAGTAGAGCGTAATCCAGTAGAATCGAATTATGTGCATAGGAAAGCGATATGGGTGCCCCATCATTCAGACTTTGACGTAGGTCATGGAATTGATCATCACCATCTATTGATTGGAAAACGGTCACAGCGATCTGGCTGGCAACGGCTTCCTTCTTGTTGCCAGGCACGTAAAAATTCAAGCCTTGGCTATTTCCTATAAAGACCTGATCATGATCGTCAATCAGCAGGGCATCTCTGTTTGTAATGTTGTCGGTCAACCCGTCTTCCAAGGTGAAACGCTTTTGGTTCGTGAATGTGCGTTGCACCGCATCGTACTTCGCGCTAAGGATGCCGTTGGTGGTTGCTATCCAAAACGTGCCTGTAGGATTTTGCTGAATGCCAAGTATATATTCACTTGGCAATCCGCTTGAACGTCCGAACTGAGTGAACGTGCCATCGGCAGGATTAAACAGGTTCAAGCCTTTTTGCGTTCCCACCCATATGCGTCCGTCATGATCACAATAGATTTTTTTGATCAGGTTGTTGCTGATGCTGCTGGTGTCTCCAAATGAACTTGAGTATTCGTTGATCACCACCGGATCGTCCTGTAAACGCACTTCGCTTATACCGCCATTCGATGCTACCCATAAGGAACTGTCCTTATCCCATGCGAGATCAGGTGTCCACAGTTCGATCAGGTTCTTTTTGGTCGGGTCTAAGTTTACTGTGAATTGCGGCTTGGCAAGATCCCCGTCAATTAGTTCCATTTTAACCAGCCCAGTATAGGTGCTGATCCAAAAGGTATTTTGGTCTTCCTGAACCAGGTCATAACACCAATCGTGTTCCAGCCCGTCTTTGGTATTGTAGTAAACAAAATCCTGTGGTTTTCGCTCTTTATCTAATTGCGTCACCGCTAAGCCCTGCAAAGACAGGATCCAAAGTCGATCCTGATCGTCGATCTGCACCCGCTGTATCGCCTCGAAATTGGAGTTTTCCAAGTGCACCACATCTTCGGGCGTGTTGAAGGACAGTAGATCCTCTGAACGCAAGCGGTAAAGGCCATTGTTTGAACTCATCCATAGGAAGCCATGATCATCGGTAAGGATTGTATTCACGTTCATGGTCGTACCGAATTGATCACTTCCACTGGTTTGCGGAAAGCTGAGGAAAGGGGCTGTGCTTTCAGAGAACTTGAACAATCCATTGGCATTGGCCACCCACATGTTGCTTTGCCGATCCTCATACACGGATATGGAATGTGCGAACATCTCTTGCATTCCCGTACTCGATTTGATGGGTTCATGAACAAGCGTGTCGTTGCGCAAACGAAAGCGTAGGATGTTATTCCGCCAGGTGGCACACCAGATGCTTTTGTCCTTGGCTACAATACTTTTGTAGATGAAGAACGTTGGCAAGGGCTCGGCCCCTGTTTGCTCCTTGAACCGGTTAAAGTGAAGCGTGCCCGCTTCATCTTCGCGCATAGCCAACAGGCCGATGGAGGATTCTGCCAAGAAGAGATTTTCGGAAAATTGGATCACATCGAATAGGTTGATATCAACTGGCTGAATACCATCATGAAAACGGAGGCGGGGTTTCTTGAACGCTGTATTTTTACTGAGTGTTAGGGTGTACGGGCCCTTAGGAGTACTGATCCATATCCGACCTAGAAGATCCTCCGATATGTTCCAAACAGGTTGATCACCGACCACTTCGTCAGGCATTGTATCCATTTGGATAATGTGATCACCTAGTAGTTGTCTACGGTACAGCCCATTGTGCGTGCCGATCCAGATACTGCCTTGCGTATCTTCAAACAGCGCTGTAATGGAATGAGCATCAGATGAGTCCTCCTGAAAGGGAACATAACGAACGGTGTCGTTCGCCACAACGTGTAAGCCATTTGTTGTTGCAACCCAAACAGCACCGTCTGAAGCTTCTATGAGTGTTTGGATTTTGTTCGCTCTAAGCCCGGAAGTGTCGTTAAGTGCAGAAAAGAAAGGTGTGAAATGCTTGCCATCAAACTTGTAGAGCCCATTGTTACCGGCGATCCAGAGGAACCCGTGTTGATCTTGGATCACATCCCGAACGATTCGAGAAGAAAGTCCGTTGTAATCGGCGTACCGTGTAACGTCATAGAGTTGCGCCAGCAAATTGAATTGAACCAAGAGAAACACAAGTGTCAAGGACACATGCAGTCGGTTGATCGGTTGATGCGAGTTCAGAGGTGCAATGGTTAAGTTGAAGTTAAGCCGCGCTGCCTTGGCTTATGGGACTTCTAATATAAAACAAGAGATGCTGTACAGGCCGAAACTATCCTTATTCTGGCATCGGGAATGCCAACATTTCACCCATCCCTACGGTGAACAGCCAACTGCCGTAGATAGCATGTTCAATAGAGGTAAAGAGCAGGGAGCGGGTCTTCGTAAACGTAATTGCAAATAATACTCCTCCCACCAGCGTGATTCCTAGTACCAAGCCATTTTTGAACCCGATATGGGCAAGGCAGAATGCGATCGCATTGATCCCGATCAACGCCCAACTGTTCTTAAATAAGAAACCGTAACGCTTGAAAAAGAAGCTGCGGTACACGAACTCTTGAGGATAAACAGAAAACAAGGAATAGAATATGCTTATGCCTACCCACAAACCCGGGTTAGTCTTGACCACGCTGAATAATTTTTCAGGAACGGTCAAGTACATGAACAGCACCGAGCAAACGACAAGCAGGGCGAAGCGAATCCAGACAAATTTCCAGTAAGGTCTCGACCCTAGTACAAAAAGGTCTTTTTTCGGAACCAGGCGCTTCGAGAGCGTTACCCAAAGCACGTAGCCAAATGCGGCAAGAACGACTCCCACTTTGAAACCAATGGGTATCTCCATGACCAGCATAGCCGGAATCCCGAAGAAAAGAACAGCCAGTTCGCCCCTCAAAAACGCTTCTTCTTTGGACATTGGCCCAAGATACGTGCTCTGCTGCCAGTGTATTAAGGGCTTATTCGGGTTTGTAGCCACCCTTGAGTGGAACTTTAAAGGAGTTGGTCTCTTGCCATATCCGATGTATATTTGATAGACATCAGGAACATGAATAATGAGAAAGGTCGTACTGCTACTTACTTGTTTTAGTCTTGGTTTTGCCATGGCGCAAACGTTTACCGAATCTTCTTCGTTGTATAGCGTAGTAGAACCGCGCAGCGGCGGCCCTGTGGGCGTTGCTGACATGGATGGGGATGGCTATGATGATATCATCCTGCTTCAGCACGGCGATAGCCTATACATCGACTACCAAGAAAGTGATGGCAGTTTTACGAATTACTACTATGGCCAGGTTTCTACGGCTAATCAATGGGGTATGGCTGTTGGTGATGTAGATAATGATGGGCATAAAGACGTGCTCTGCGGAGGAGCCTACGACGGCGTCCATTTTGTAGAGATCGATTCACGGGGTGTTTCCACCATGTCTGATTTGGCTAATGGCAACATGTTCGTGCAAGGCGCTAACATGGTAGATATCAATAACGACGGTTGGTTAGATGCGTTTGCTTGCCATGATGATGCGGAGAGTCGTATTTGGGGAAATGACGGAACAGGGGCATTGGTGCCACAGAATGCATGGATCGACATGACCACCACACCAATTTCTGATAACAGTGGCAATTACGGAAGCGTGTGGTCGGATTTTGATGACGATGGGGATATAGACCTATACATCGCGAAGTGTCGTTTAGGTGTTTCCAATTCAGCGGATCCGCGTCGTGTTAACGCGCTGTTCGTGAACGACGGGAATGGTAATTTCAGTGAACAAGCTGCACCACGTGGCTTGGTCGTTAATGGACTTAGTTGGACATCTGACTTTGCAGATATAGACAACGATGGCGACCTGGACTGTTTGGTGACGAACCATGATCAAAACATCAACTTATTAGAGAATAACGGAAACGGTGTTTTTACGGATATCTCTTCGGGATCCGGTTTAGAGTTCACGGCGTTCTGGTTGCAAGCGTTGTTCGAAGATTTCGACAACGATGGATTCGTTGATCTGCTGATCACCGGAAACGCTACCTCGGCGAATCCTGAGGCTGATCGTTTGTTCAGCAATAATGGAGACAAGACCTTCACGGAGGTCATTAGCCCGTTCCCTTATCCTGATGCGAATGAGATCGGACATACGTTTGGCTTGGGAGACTTGAATCACGACGGATTCGTAGATGTGTTCATGAGTTTCGGCGGCGGCTTTGTCTCTCCTGATTCAGATGATGATGACGCCTTGTTCCTGAACGATGGCAATGGCAATCATTTCCTTTCTGTTGAGCTGGAAGGCCTGCAGAGTAACCGCGATGGAGTTGGAGCCATGATGAAAGCATATGGTCCTTGGGGAACCATGATGCGTGAGGTACGTTCTGGAGAGAGTTACGGTATTGTTTCAGCGTTCACGCAGACCTTTGGTCTTGGAACAGAGACCACGGTTGATTCGCTTGTTGTTCTCTGGCCGTCAGGTGAAAAAGACAAGCTAAGTGATGTAGCTGCGGATCAGTTTCTCAAAATCACGGAAGGAGAAACGGCGGAAGTGGGGCTAACCATACAGGTCATGTTAGAAGGACCTTACGATAGTAGCACCGGGTTGATGGGTGACGCGTTACGTGCGCAAGGTTTTATTCCATTGACAGAACCGTTTACAACCTTAGGGTTCAATCACATTGAAGGAGGGGGAGAAACTATAGATGCAGCAGTGTTGACCGCTACGGGAGATGATGCAGTGGTTGATTGGGTGTTCGTTGAACTGCGAAACAAGAACAATTCCAGCGAGGTCGTAGCTACCCGTTCGGCGCTGGTGCAACGAGATGGCGATGTGGTGGATGTGGATGGCTTAACTGCATTAAACATAGCCCTCGGGGAAGGAGATTTCATAGATGAATTTTACGTTGCTGTTCGACACCGAAATCACCTCGCGTGTATGACTTCCGTTGCAGTAGGATTCGACCTAAATGCGTTAACTGACGTTGATCTTACCGTTTCTACTACAACAACGTATGGCACAGACGCTAGAAAGGACGTTAGCGGAACTATGGTGCTTTGGACTGGGAATGTGATAGGAGATGACCTCTTAAAATATACGGGTTTGGATAATGATCGTGATCCGATCTTGATAGCAGTTGGAGGGAGCATTCCAACGGCCACGATCACGGGATATTTGCTAGCAGATGTGACTATGGACGGTATCGTGAAATACACAGGACAAGACAATGATCGAGATGTGATCCTGTTGAATATCGGTGGAAGCGTCCCGACATACACGCGACAAGAACAATTGCCTTGACGGCAGGAACTAGATGGAAAAGAAAAAGTCCCAGTTTACGCTGGGACTTTCCTTTTTAAGCAACTGCTCTTTAGTAGGTGAAGTTCACATACACCTCAGTAGTGTCCCAAGCCATTAGGAATTTTCCTTTACCGTCCTTTCCATCGAACGCGATACCAAAGGCCTCATGCGATTTTTTTGATATGGTCACAGGTACCTTAACGCGCGCTACATCTTTGGATTCGTCGTAGCTATATGCGCCCCAAGTATGTCGTTCAGCGTTAATGATCACTGTCCATTCTTTTTCTCCTGGTATCGTGTACAGTGTATAGTTGCCTGCAGGAACTTTCTTCCCTTCCAAGGTCATGTCTTTGTATACATTAAACTCTGTTGCTTGGTTCGCACCTGTGCGCCAAACCTTACCAAAGGGAACGAGTTTGCCGAAAATAGCTCGTTCTTTTTTCTGCGGGCGGCTGTAAATGATCCGCGCAATGGGTTGTGATTTTTTACCGTTAGGACGGAATTCAGCTAAGTCCAATGGACTGCCATCGAGTTTTGGTATGTCTTGTGCTTCAACGACTAACGAGCAGAACGAAGCGATGAGACAAAATAGAAAAGCACTTTTCATTAAGTCTTGTTTTTGTTTTTTTGTGTAATGCGTATAGAACGAATGTACCAGCCCTATAGAAAAGAGCAAAGGGAAACGAGATAAAGTGTTGGAGGCCCTGCAGTTCAAGCCTCAGGGTCAAATGCAATGGTACCGTGATCTTATTCCCATTCCTGTAGAGAATACCTATTTGTTAGCCACATGCTTGCCCATTACATGCAAGTCATTGCTTTACGAATCGCTGAATATCAACATGCCCCGCAAAATGGGTGCGAATAGTGTAAATACCTGATGGCAGTGAAGAAATATCCAGCACGGTTTCGCCTGTATTCATGTTACTCTCCATCATTAGTTTCCCCACAGCATTGTATATGCGAGCCCCTGATCCCTTTGTTGCATATTGTAGGGTAATCTGATCACTTGCTGGGTTGGGGTATAGGAGTACCTCATTATTCTGCTCTGGAGATGAAATTTGAGTAGTGAAATTATCGCTGATGCAACGAATGCTATTCCCATAAAGGCGGTCGATCACAAAACGCATTATTGTGGGCCCTTGAGCGTTCAATGCACGCATATATGCTTTGCTCTGCGGTGCAGATGTTGAAGTCCACCAGTATCCCCAATTATTCAAATCCTCAAAATCTCCGTTACTTTCTCTATATCCACCTCCAAAAGCACTGAATCCACTACTGTTCGTTCCTATGTTGCCAACATCCCAATAGGCCGTTCCTGATTCTTTCAGTTGAATGCCAATATCCGTACCGACCCCTACAGCTCCAGCAAGGCTGGTATCAACCGTGTTGTCTAGATAAAACGCCATCGTGTTCCATTCACTATCAGTGGGTACATGCCATCCTGTAGGGCATACGTTGAGCGCATTCAAGATCACATTCCAATTGTACAACGCTCCATAATCCTGGCCAATAGCAGAATCGTTGAAGTGGTAGCACATGGCACTCGTGAAGGCTAAATTGAACCACTGCATATTGTTCTCCACCAAGGGAATGGGCGTGCCATCATTGAAACGGGTCACTTTCAAATTCTCAGCCATCCATAGTTGAGTGCCGATACTTATGGTCGGATAGACGTTCCCATCAATGTCTGAGACTGTTTGAGATTCAGCGAACGAATGGAGTAATAGCGATAAGATGAGAAAGAGAGGTTTGCCCATTGGAGTGAAGATTTTGTGGAAAGATAGCTTAGCCGATGTTGTTTCACGGTATTGAGTACACTCAAACATCAGGTTGGCCCAATTGGTAGACAGACTTGTCTGTTTTTTTGAAATTTGGTTGTACCTTTGGCAGGTGAAAAAACCATCCGTAAGGCAGCATATCATCCAAACGGCTTCTAGGTTGTTTTATAATAACGGTTATAACAGTACCGGTATCAATGAAATAATTGATGAAGCGGGAATTGCCAAGGCAACGCTTTACAATCATTTTAGCTCAAAAGAACAGATCTGCATCGCCTATCTTGAACATATGCAAGCAGTGTTCATGCTTAATATTGAGGCTTTCGTAGGAACGAAGCCTGTAGGTCGAAAGCGTTTGCTGGCGATATTTGATTTTTTAAAGCAGTTCTATTGTGGAGAAGAGTTCAATGGCTGTTGGTGTGTAAATACAATATCGGAAGTTGCTGGTGATCAAGAACAGATTCGTACGACCATAAGGACGCAGAAAGATGGCTTTCTGTACTTTATTCAAGAACAAGTGAACGAAGTTTATCCTGATAAGGATAAACGAAATAGAACGGCTATTGCGAAACAGATATACCTGTTGTATGAAGGAGCAGTAAGCGAAAGTTACTTGCTTCAGGATCAATGGCCTATTGCAACGGCAAAGGCGACGTGCGACAAATTACTGGAGTAAAATTTTTTAAACTAATGAAGACAGACTGTTCTGTCTTTTCTTAAATCAACCCAGAACAACAACATCATCATGAGTCAATTTGAGAACAAAGTAGCCCTTGTAATAGGAGGGACCAGTGGAATAGGGCATGCTACAGCTCTTTCTCTTTTAAATCAAGGAGCAACCGTTCATATAGTGGGCAGAAACGTTGACAAGACCCCAGACGCAGCGAACTTGATCAAGCACGCAGTGGATATTACGAATCGATCTTCCGTTGATGCATTGATCAACACCATCCACGGACTAGGAAATTTGGATCACCTAGTGAACGCTTCAGGTATTTTTGGCCCTAAGCCATTCCTCGATCACACTGTTCAGGACTACGATTCTTACCTGGACCTGAATCGAGGGTTCTTTTTTATCACCCAAGCGGCCGCCAAAAAGATGAAAGAAACCAATGGGGGGGCTATCGTAAATGTTGGTTCTATGTGGGCTAAACAAGCCGTCAAGGCAACTCCTTCTTCCGCGTATTCAATGCAGAAAGCAGGTTTACATTCACTTACGCAACATTTAGCCATGGAGTTGGCTGACCACAAAATCAGAGTTAACGCAGTATCACCTGCAGTAGTGGATACTCCTGTTTACCATGGAGTGTTTGGTGGAAAAGAAGCGGCAGATAAGGCACTTGTAGGATTTAACGGTTTCCATCCCATTGGTCGTAATGGCCAACCTCAGGATGTAGCGGAGAGTATCACATTCTTACTTTCAGAGAA
>CAZPEQ010000040.1:0-11738 GCA_964585605.1 uncultured Weeksellaceae bacterium
GGATGCAGTTTGACCATATTATAGGAAGAAATTAGGGGTGAATGCTATGCCTAACCCCAACAAGATAACACTCCCGAGAGCCAGTGTCGCTTTGAATAAATTCACGCGTAGCTTATGCAGGACCGAAAGAATAGAAGTAAGTATCAGGGCCGAATTTATCACTGTCATATAGTGCAGTACAGTATCCAAATCCCAATTCATCCATCGGCCAAGGATAAAACAGAGCAAGGTGGTGGTCAATGCCAGTATCCGGAAAACTAAGTTGAGGTTTTGCGTGTGCATGACTACACGTAAAGATTCCATTATAGGTGCTACGGTCCGAGCAAGAAAAAGAGGGGAGAGAATTATTGCCATCGCTCCTGCCGTCTTCCACTTTTCGCCTAGGTACAAACTGAAGATAGATTCGCCGAACCAGTAGACTAGGCCAAATCCGCAAGCCGCAATGAACGTTAGAGCGACTAACACATAAAAACTGGCGCGACTTAATTTATCCGGATCATTATTAACCCAATCAGCTGCGCTACGCTGGAAAACAGATACGATTGAATTAGTCAAGATCAATAGAGGAAAACCTAGCAAGGTGATTACCATAGTGAAATCACCGAGAGCATCAATGCCGTAATGTCCTCCGATGAAGTAGAGCGGTATGCTACCGTATAGCATACCTGCTAAGACCGATGGCATCTGGTACCGAGGAAATTGATAGTATTCTTTCAACACTGCTCGCACTTCAGACCACCTGCTAAAGCCAATTTTGACCGGGAAGGGCTTGCCTGAAAGAATTATGCGTGAACGAATGAACAAATTCCCCAAAACACGTAATAGCTCTTTGAACAGTAGCCCTGTGAAATCGGCAACAACGCCGAAACCAAAACCGATAGCCGCTAGCCGGCTCGTTAGGACCATACTAGAAGCGACCGTAGCGGAACGTTTGAACTCCTTTAACCTGCGGATGTAGTTGATTTGGAGTTCCTCTAGGGCGAAGCATCCAGAGAATATTGGGATGACCAGTGCCACCCAATATGGTGTGCTTAATCCTAAGAACTGGAATAGGATAGGGCCTATCAACGCGCATACAAGGAACATGATCAGTATACCGATCAAGATGACGTGCATGGAGGTACGTGCAAGCGCCTTGAATTTACCTTCTTGCATATCCAAGATAAATGCTTCACTTAATTTGAACCCAATGATAGTTGCGCTAACCATGATCAAGTTATTGAGCACTCCAAATGTTCCAAAGGCCTCTTTGTCGTATATGTGCGCCAATACGGGCATGAGCAAGAAAGAAGAGATGAGAACAATTACCTTGTTGCCAAATACAAAGGCAATATTGCGGGCAAGTGATCCGTCACGCTTCAGTGCTGAGCGTTGAGATTGAAATAATGCTAATAGCTCTTTCACTCCACGTGCTACTGTCTGGTAAACTATTGGTTCAAAGGTATAGGCAAGCGGGCTATTGAATTCTTCTCTTTTCAGTAGGTTATCACGTTGCTATTATCACTTATGTTTGAGCACACATCTTCAACAGACAGGATAGATGAAGAAGTTGAATATCATGTACATCAGTTATTGGAGTTTGAGTGAGCCATTAACTGCGTCTACCATTCTACCCCATATGGGTTTACTAGAAGAAGATGACCGGATAGGTAAGGTCATTTTGGTTACTGTAGAGCACCCAGGCAACGGCATTGAACCTGATATCTCGCACCTGACCAAGATGGAACACTTGCCAATCAAATTCCGTTCGGATGATCCATCGGCTATAGACAAGGCAAAACTCTTCCTCTCCTTGCCTAATCGCTTGGCACAAGTAGTGGAAGATAATGATATAGGTGTCATTGACTCCAAAGCCTCTTTGGCTGGAATACTTGCTTATAAGGTAAGTCGTAAGACCGGCCGACCTTTCATTGTCGAGTCGTTCGAACCACATAGCACATATATGTTGGAATGTGATATTTGGAGAAAATGGAGCCCCTATTATCTCTACAATAGGTTTTACGAGAAGAAGCAGATCAAACGCGCTAAATTTTTAGTTACGGTTACAGAGAATTACCGCAATGACCTTATTGCAGCAGGCATTGAACCAACTAGAGTAATCGTCGTTCCGAGCATTACGGATATGGATAAGTTCGTGATTGATGAAACTTCTCGAGAGAACTTTCGCAAGAAGGAAGGAATTCCTGCGGAAGCTAAAGTCGGAATTTATGTAGGCAAGTTCGGTGGATTGTATTTAGAGGAAGAAGCGTACTGGATAATGGGGGAGACACGCGCGCATTTCGGAGATGATTTTCATGTCGTGATCTTAACCCCTCAAGATCCTGACCACATTCGCGAACAACTTCGTAATATCGGATTTGCTGATTCAAAAATTGTGGTCAGACTTGCTGCGCATAAAGATGTTCCCAAGTATTTGGCAGCCTCTGACCTGGCCTTTTCACCAATCAGGTATACGGCCGTTAAGGCGTATCAATCACCCGTTAAGAATGGAGAGTATTGGGCATGTGGTTTGCCTATACTGCTCACTGACAAAGTTTCGGACGACTTTTGGATCATTCGAAAACATAAACAAGGAGGTGCCTTGTATGATTTGGACAAGAATAACCTGGGTGAAGCATTGGTAGAGATTGAAAAAGAGTTAGCCCAGCCCGACCACAAAGAAAAGATTCGAGCTATCGCAAAGCAGTACCGTTCTTTTGACATTGCGAAAGACGTGTACAAGCAGTTATTCGACCCGACCCTGTACCTCGAATGAAAATCATTCTAGCTACCCAGAATGAAGGAAAAGTCGTTGAGCTCAGGGAAGCCTTGCCTAGCTCATTTCAAATCGTTGGGTTACCCCCAGAGCTGGCCAACGTTGACATCCCTGAAGATGGCACGACCCTAGAAGAAAATGCCTTGCAGAAAGCTCGATTTGTTTTTGAAAGGACGCGCATCTTAACCATTGCCGACGATACAGGTCTAGAAGTAAGTGCATTAGACGGCCGTCCGGGGGTATATAGCGCTCGCTACGCCGGGCCAGCGAAGAATGCTGCAGCGAATATGGACAAATTACTGCTTGAGCTTGAAGGACAGCAGGATCGTTCCGCTCAGTTCCGAACTGTCCTTGCAGTAGTAGACTCCAATTTGGAACAAACATTCGAGGGAAAGGCTATGGGCGATATATGCACGCATCGTGTCGGTGAAGGAGGGTTTGGCTACGACCCTGTATTCCAACCCGCTGGGTATAGGATAACATTTGCAGAAATGAGTACTGCCGAAAAAGGCGCAATCTCACATCGGGGAAGAGCCATTAAAAAAATGGTTGCGTATTTCAGCTGAGCATTTCGCGGATCAACCCATTCACCGCTTGTTCTACCCCCATTCCATCAGCCTCTAACATTTTTGGAAAAATGCTGGCTTTGCTGAACCCGGGAACCGCATTTACTTCAATCGTTACCAGTTCAGTTCCCGTCCAGAAGTGATCGATGCGGGCCATTCCTTTACAGCCAAAGGCTTGGTAAATGTTCACCGATCGTTCTTGAACCAGCTGAGTTACTTCTGCAGGAAGGTCTGCAGGTAGGATCTCTTGAGTTCCTTCCGCATGGTATTTCGCTTCATAGTCAAAATATTCCCGATCAGTCTTTACTTCACAAACAGGCATGGCCCTGACATTGCCCGCTAAGGAAATCACCCCGCAGGTCAATTCGCGCCCTGTTACTGCCCGCTCGACCATGACCATTTCGCTTTCGGCAAATGCGCTTTCCAGTGCAGGAGCAAGCGCCGTTACCTCTTTTACTTTGGATATTCCCAAACTGCTGCCACTGCGGTCAGGTTTTACAAAACAAGGGAGCCCAACTTCTTCAATCACCTTTGTCTCCTCCATGGGTGCATTGGAAGTGATCAAGACAGATTTTGCGACGGGGTACCCCAACTGGTTTAGTAGCCCAGTAGTAGCATACTTACTGAACGTTAATGACATGTTCAACACATCTCCGGTTTGATAGGGAATATCCAGCATATCCAAATACCCCTGCAGTAAGCCATCTTCTCCTGGCGTTCCATGTATCGCGACCAGCACGGCTTCAATGGGCCTACCGTCTACATGCATCAATCCCCGATCCAATGCCAAGGGTTTATTATCCCGGTCAAACGCTTCCCAATTGGATTTAGCAATTGTTATGAAAATGGGTTCAAATAGCTGCTGGTCAACAGCTTTCATCATCTGTTGGGCGCTTTTCATGCTCACGACGGATTCATCAGAATAGCCGCCTCTTGCAATCGCCACCAAGGGTCTCTCGTTCATCTTAATAAGATGGCTCCAAGATAGGCTCAACCTCAGGTTGCCCACATTATCTTTGGCCTTCGCTCACCAACAGGTTGAATGGGATATCTGAAAGCATTGACAGGCAAACGACTTTGGGTAAATGTCTTCGTGGCTGTGCTGTTCTTTGGATTGGTTCTGTGGTTGGCGCTCATCTTCTTGAATGTTTTTACGCGTCATGGTGAGCGGGTATTAGTACCTGACCTATCTGGCCTTACCTACGATGAAGCTGTTGGCAAACTTGACAAACGAGGATTGAATGCGGTTATCGTGGATTCGGTGTTCACTAATAAAGTGGCTCGAGGAACGGTCTTCGCTCAGACACCGCGGTCGGATCAAGAAGTAAAACCTGAGCGGAAGATCTACATTACCATGAACTCGCCGCATGCCAAGATGCTGAAAATGCCAGATCTGATTACGCAGAGTAAGCGGCAGGCCATAACGATGTTAGAGATAATTGGGCTGCAACTGGGGGAATTGGAGGAAAAGCCGGATCCGTGTAACGGTTGTGTGTTAGAGCAGAAGTATAACGGAAAACCGATTCAGAAGGGGACAGCAATCCGCCAAGGAGAGAAAATAGACCTGATACTAGGAGCAGGGCGCAGCAGCGATGTGGGTGTTATTCCCGACGTCATAGGGGCAACATACTCCGATGCAAGTGCTCGCATGAGAGCAGAACAATTCAATATTGGTTTGATCGGTTCTTGCGAAGGATGCAATTCCAAGGAAGATTCTACGTTAGCGAAAGTATACCGGATCGCACCGGGCAAAATAGGTGGTACTTTGCCACGTGGCAGCGTGATCGATGTTTGGCTTACCACTGATGTATCTATGTTCACCAAGAAGAATGAAGAGGAACACTAGACTTTTTGCATTCGTATCCCTAGCCTTATGGATGTGTATGACCACCTACGGGCAGGAAACACTTGACCCTTTGAATGCGGGCCAATGGCGCAGTGCAGAACAACAACGATCCGGTGATCTGAATGAATTTTTCATATACCAGAATGCTTCCCAGGATATTCCCATATTGGATGATTTCTCAATCGACCGCACGAGGCGTTTAGATGCACAGGCTGGGGATCCTAATGTCACCTTGACCAATACCTTTTTCCAGTTGGATTCAGCGGGTTTTTCATTCCCCAATATGGCGTATATCTCCTTCCCATCGTTGCGAACTACGTTTGATACGATCTCATTTGTGGACTCTACCGTGATTTCGGTAGACACGGTACCTTTTTTTCAGGTAACAGTTGCTGACCTTAGCGTTAACCCTCCTATCACCATGCTTGTTGAAGCGTGGTTGCCCTTTGATTTCATTGACTCCGTTACGGCAGCAGGAACAACGACGGACACTATTAGGGTTACACCTGACTTGATCCAAGACTCCCTGTTTGTTTATGAAGTAGCAGCTGACCCCCGCACATGCAACTGCACAGGCACGCCAAAACCGTTGATCCTCTGGCAAGATGATCAAGCCTTCGTTAATAATACTTATCCGGTGGATCCCCCTACGCTAGGTGTGGCCACCTTAGAAGGCCTGGATAGCGATGGGTTCCCGTATGATTTCCGCCCAACCGCTTTTGGCAGGGCTGATGCCCTGACCACGGTTCCCATCAACCTGTTTTTTCCGGCAAGTGATTCAGTCTACCTCAGTTTCTTTTACCAGCCACAAGGTTTGAGTGGTGATAACGTGGTACAAGCGCAGGATAGTTTATATCTGGAATTTTATGATGTCGTCAATGATGAGTGGGAACAACGCTGGTCGGTTGGCTATACGGCCTTGCAACCGTTTGAACAAGTAATGATACCGATCATCGAGTCTGAGTTTTTACAGAATGATTTTCAATTCCGCTTCGTCAATGAAGGGTCATTGGCCGGAGCGTTGGATCATTGGCATCTGGACTATGTTCGCTTGGGCCGGCAAAGAACCTTTGATGATACTGTACTGGTGGACTTGGCATATATAGAAGAAGAAACGAGTTTGTTGGAGACCTACACATCTGTGGCTTTCGATCACTTCATATCTTCTCCTACAACATTCATGGCAGACACCATTTTTTTGGAGCAAAAGAACCTGGATCTTGTAGACAAATTCATTACCTATGGCATGCGTGTGGGCTTAGATGGAACACCATTTTCAACGTTTGACAATTTCCCGACCAACGGGAATAATATCTCCAATAACGCCAGTACGAGTTTTACCTCAGCCCATCCGATAAATGCTAGCCCTAATAACTATACCTATTCGAGCGTTGCAAGTGATTCATGTGCATTTTGGAAAAGTCAATTTTACACCAACGCGCAGCCGGATGTTAACCGCTGCAACGATACCGTTACGTTCGTGCAGGAATTGTCGAGCTTCTATGCTTATGATGATGGTACGGCCGAAGCTGGTTATAACCTGAACGTGTCAGGAGCTAAGGTTGCATATCGGTATGATATGACCCAGCCAGATACGCTTCGCGCTGTGCGGATGTACTTTGACCCGATCTTCGAAGACCCTTCTAACGGTTCATTCTTAATCACCATCTGGAGTGATATTGCCCCTGAAACGATCATCCACCAGAACGTATCGTTCAGTTCGCCGGAGTATACTATGGACGGCTTGAATCGCTTTGTCGAGTACGAATTGGATTCCTTGGTTCCTGTTCCAAATCAATTCTACGTGGGTTGGGTGCAAACCACCAATGATAAGATGAACTTGGGGTTTGATCTGAACAGAAATAACAACGATCGGATCTTTTTCAACGTTTCCAGTGTTTTTCTTCCTACCTCTTTTGAAGGATCTCTCATGATGCGTCCGGTATTATCCCGGAACAAAGACCCTTTCTTGAGCGTCAATGACTTGTCGGATTTGAGCAATTCGTTAACGATTTTTCCGAATCCCGCGGATCAATTCATCCAGTTCGATTTTGGGTCTGTTGATCCCGGTCGAATAAATCTCTCCATTACAGATGCTACAGGCGCGCTCATTCGCACGGAAGAGTATCGACGTAATGACCGGGTCACTATCGGTGATCTTGCCCCAGGTGTGTACTACATCACGTTGGAAGAGCGGTCTGGAACACGTACAGTTCGCCCTTTGGTCATACAGCGTTAATAGCTGTTCATAGCCGCTTGAAGAAGTAGAAGTCTGCGAACGAGCTTACCGCTATGTCCCCGTTAAAGGGGTACTTGTTAGGTAACATTTGATGGAGAACGAAGCCTTGTCGATTCGCTTCAACCCAATCTGTGAACTTTCTGTGTCGCACGTGAACGGCGGTATCGGAGTTAAGAGATTCGTCATTGGACGCATAAACAATAACGTAGTTCGTCGCTGAATCAAACAAGCGTTCCATATATTCTTCAAACACGGGGTCTTCTATCAAGTGATAAACAACATCAAGGCTCATAGTCAATTCCGCCTGCTCCCCTGCATAATTTTTCATCAGCTCAAAGTGCTTCGAGCTGTCGCCGTCAAATTTTGTTCTGCACATTTCAACAGCAGCGGCACTTACATCAAAACCAGTGTATTGGCCAAAATCAAACAGCTCAAGTTGATTGCCGTCACCAGATCCATACTCTATCACAGACTGAATTTTCTGGGTTTTCACGAATTCATTGATCACTTCCGCCTTGTGTTCCGCCAAGTTGTTGTAGGAGCCAGCGCCTGAGTTGCCTCCTCCTTTATACCTGTCGTCCCAATACTGACCTGAATCTCGGAATGCGGGCGGCTTTGAGAAAGTACCCCATATCTTCTTGGCGATTGGGCCAACTATCGGTAAGTTTTTAATGAGCTCTTTCATCGAAAGTGAGTTTTAGGAACTTGTTGGTGAACGTACGGAAAAACCATGGATGCTATTGGCTGAATTCCAGACTGTAAGCAAACATAAAGATTTTTCGAACGTGGTCTTGTCTATGTGCGTTGCCATGGCTTAAGAAGCGATCGATGATTCTTTTCAGATGCCTAACTGCTTCAGAATAGCTCGCAGGGATGCCTGATAACTGCGATCATGGGCTATTTTTTTTCTCCGTTCCTGAATGGCAAGATCTGCCCCTTGATCTAGTTTATTCATGATCTCATCGAGCCCGGCGTCAACGGGTTCTCCTCTGTCGGTCATGTTCAGTAACCCCTCGAATTGGGGTTCCATGTCTTCAATGTAATTGGAAAGTATCTCTTTCCCTGAACTGAAGTATTCCAGCAGTTTGTGAGGGCTGGCACTGTGTTTGGCTAAGGTTTTTGTCCTATGGGCGATAAGGAGTACGTCCATTTTATCCATCCACCCACTAATGTCTTGCCACCCTACAGGGCCTGTCCAATGCACGTTGGGAATGGCTGTCAGTCGCTCAAAAGTCGATAGGTTCGCCGAAGAATTGCGTTCTAGGTTACTACTGCCATGCGGGCCGATGAGGAAAAGGTCTATTTCAGGTCGTCGGGTGGCTATGCGCTCCAATGCCTCAAGGTCAATGATCGTTCGGCTCAGATTACCGATATAGGCAAACTTGATTCGCTTCGTGTTGAGTGCCGGATGTTGGACCTGGATTGTTGGTCGAGGGGCAAAAGCATGACCAACACATAGCACGTGTTTACTGCCTGCTGTTCTCAGGAGTTCGACATGACCTTCAATCACGCCAATACATAAATCCGCGTTTTCTGCTTGAGCGGCTATGTCCGGGTAATATGGGTAATCTACGAGGTGAAAAATGTGATTACGTTCCTGCCGGTCGGCCCGTGCCAGAAAACGGAATTGATAGGGATCAAAGTTCCAAATGATATTCACCTGATGGCCGATCAGAGCTTCTATTGCCACTAATCGTTTAATCTCATAACGGCGCCTAAAAGCATTGGGTAAAAAACGCAGACCAGCCTGTAAGGGTGGTTGATTGATGATCCTGATATGATCGTGATCAGTTGTCTGAATACTTAAGCTTTTGTGTGCTGAGGATGGCGGGTTAAGAAAATATACGTGCATTCCTTCTTCCGCCGCCGCCGCTGCGTAATGATGCTTACTTACCCGTATCTCACCCCAATCTTCAGGAGATGTCATGAGCACGCGGGTATGCTGCTTTTGTTTCCGTGTGGTCGTTTGGTCAGTCAACTTGATCCGTAGCGTTTTTTAGTAATTGAAAGTACCGTTCGCCTACGGTTTTTGCTGAAAACTTGACCGCGGCACGGGTTGAAACGTGGGCGTTGTCAATAGACTTACGATATAACACATCAATGATCGCATCACTCCACATGGGCACAACGTTCTCCTGCACAAGTGCACCATTTTCCTCGCTGATGAAGCTGGGTATAGCACCGACTTTTGAGGCAATGATCGGGGTTCCACAGCATAAGGCTTCTGCGCACACTACACTGAACGTTTCGTAATCGGAGCAATGCACAAATGCAGACGCGCGGCTCATTTCATCGGCTACTTGTGAAGGAGAGAGTTTGCCCAATAGGGTCACATGTTCTGCTAATTTGAGTTCCGTTATCAAGCTATGTATGGACTCCATTTGCTTGCCGTACCCTCCAAGGCGTAGTTTGACGAAATGTCCTTTCGAATGTAATACGGACAAGGTCTTTAACAGTATATCAGGACGTTTGGGAGGCTGCCAGTTCGCTACACAAAAAAGTGTATCGATAACGCGCTCTTTGTCCTCGGCGTATTTGAATACTTGGTCATCAACAACATTATCAATGACCGAATAAGCAAGGTTTTCACATCCAGAGAACTTTGCAATGTCCTGGCCAAGGACATCGCTAACACAGATTAATGGGAGCCCCTGATGGAACAATTTTCGAATTCGGTCTACCCCTTTGGAGTCGCTGTTGAAGGCGTAATGATATGCGCTGTAATGTTCGGTGATCACAAACGGCACGTTGATCAGTAAACGCAGTAAACGCAAGTGAACCAGATTGGGGTGGGCCACGGTAAAGTTGACCAGATCGAACTTCGTGTTTCTCGAGCGGGTTATCCAGAACCAGAGTACGAGCAGGGCCGATATGAATTCGTGAACGCTTGTAGGAACTTCAGGCAAATCGAAAACGAAAGTTCGATCGGCCTCCCCTTGACGAAGGAAGCGCATTCGAGAGCCATTTTTACATTCGGTGTGCCACACCGTATTGTCGCATTGGCCCGCTAATGAGCGTACATGTCTTTGAATGAACAGGGCTTGATGAGCGAGCTCTTGATTCGGGTACCAAGGTGTTATATGCAGAATGTGCATGTGAAGGCAAAGGCAGGCGCTGAAGATAATACGAGTCATGTGCCTAGATGCGTTGATTTGGGGAATTATGAAGGAAAGGAGGGGAAGGTGACATGTTGGGAGCGTCTATCTTTGTTGTTGCGCATGGATGAACAGCAAATAAGCGAGGATAGCTCTGAGCAGGAGTTATTCGAACATTACAAGTTTGTCGCCGACCCAGGGCAGGCCTTGATGCGACTCGACCGCTTTCTGACCGATCGCTTGCCGAAGGCATCGCGTAACCAGATCCAGATCGCGACGAAAGAAGGGCATGTTCAGGTGAATAACCAACGAGTTAAGCCCAGTCGTAAGGTGAAGCCTGGTGACGAAGTACGCATAGTATTGCCCTATCCTGTGCCGGAGTACGAATTGATTCCCGAGAACATTCCATTGGATATCCTGTACGAGGATGACGATGTGATCGTATTGAACAAACAGGCAGGATTGGTCGTGCATCCGGGAGTTGGTAATAAGAGCGGCACCCTAGTGAATGGGTTGGTTCATCACTTTGGGAAACTACCGTCGCAACCGGGTCAACCTGAATTCAGGCCTGGCCTGGTGCACCGTTTAGATAAGGATACTACCGGAGTTATGGTGATCGGCAAGAACGAATATGCGCTGAGTAACCTGGCCATGCAGTTCTTCCACCGCACAACAGATCGCCTCTATAATGCAATCTGTTGGGGCGACTTTGATGAAGACGAGGGTACGATCGAAGGGCATGTAGGCCGCTCTTTGAAAGATCGGAAGATCATGCAGGTATTTGCCGATGGAGAGGAAGGGAAACACGCGGTAACACATTACAAAGTACTCGAACGTTTCCGCTACGTGAGCTTAGTGCAATGCAAATTGGAAACAGGCCGGACGCATCAGATCCGGATCCATATGCAGTGGAAACGGCATGTACTGTTCAACGATTCTACCTACGGTGGTGATCGCATTATCAAAGGAACTACCTTCAGTAAGTACAAGCAATTTGTTGACAATTGCTTCAAGATTTGTCCTCGCCAGGCCTTGCATGCGCGAACCTTGGCCTTTGACCACCCGGTTACCAATGAACGCATGAGCTTTGACTCTCCTTTGCCCGATGATATGCAGCAAGTCTTGGAGAAGTGGCGGAACTACGTGGTACCTGAGGACTGGATTCCGAAGGATTGATCAAAATCGCTTGATCTTCCCCGTCTCTGTTCGCTCGAATTTGGTCACCCAGATTACCTTC
>CAZPEQ010000041.1:0-11606 GCA_964585605.1 uncultured Weeksellaceae bacterium
CTTCAGAAGAGCTGCGGGGAAGTAAGTTAACGATGATCGAGCGCAAGAACTTGTTCTTGATCTACAAAGAGGCCGTTCACAATATCTTGAAATATGCAGACTGTTCTCAGGTATCGGTGGACTTAGAACAGGGCTCGAATAAGCGTTTCATGATGATCCAAGACGACGGAGTGGGATTCGACAGTACCGAAACGAGGGCCTACAATGGGAATGGCTTGGTGAATATGCGTACGCGTGCGATCGATATGGGTGGAGAACTGAGCATACGAGCGGAGCGCGGTGAGGGATGCGAGATACACCTTGCGTTTTGATTCCCAGTACCCAGTATTGGGGATTTCCTGACCATGTTGGCAGCTTACCTTGCAGTCATGGCCGCTGAAGAAATAAATGTGCTTATTGTAGACGATAATGCGAGCTTCCGCGATTCATTGAACCTGCTCTTCAGTTCTTCGAAAGGATTCAAATTAGTAGGGGCGTTGGAGTCTGGTGAGCACATTGAAAAGGCCATCACCCACTTGAAGCCAGAAGTGGTCCTTATGGATATCGACATGCCGGAGGTGAATGGCACAGAGGCAGTGCGCATACTTCGAAAGGTCGATGCCCAATTGCCCGTGATCATGCTGACCGCGTTCGAAGATGACAACAACGTATTTGATTCCATTTGTGCGGGTGCCACCGGGTATTTGTTAAAGAATGCTGAACCTATCCAGATCTTAAATGCGATAAAGGATGTTCATGGAGGAGGAGCGCCTATGACACCATCTATAGCACGAAAGGTACTATCTCTGTTTAAGGAAGGGAACCAAAAGAAAGAGGCCAATAAGCAGGTGGTGCTCAGTAAGCGGGAACGTGAAGTACTGTCCTTGTTGGTTGAAGGACACTCATACAAAATGATCGGAGCCGAGCTAAGTATCAGCTACGAAACTGTACACTCACACATCAAAAAGATCTACAAGATATTGCAGGTGAATTCTGCCACAGAAGCAGTGGCAAAATCACTGAAGGACAACATCATTTGATCTTCACACCCATTTGGGGATATATATCAGCCCAAGGCATGTCACTTTACTTTTTCCCTTCTAAGGCCACCTTGATTTTGTTTGCCTGGTTAAGCCTATGTGCTTTGGTCAAGGTGTCAGGGCCACCTACCTGCATCCACCGTTGAATGCGCTTCAACTCGTACATGGCCATTGAAATGGAGTGTGTACGGTGTCCAGAGTCCTCATTTGTGATACGGATCAACGCATCTACATATAGGTCTTGCAAATTCTGCCTGACCGTATTCACTTTTTTGCCGTTGTCAGCTCGGAAGATGCCGTCGGTCAATTCGGTCATCATCTCAGCCAGCGTGTAGGTATTGCCGTACAACTCGCTATCCACTAATCTCCGCATTGTATTTCTGTGGAGCAGGTGATTCAGCGCCCTTCCTTGCGCAAAAAGTACCCGGTCGTGGAACATGGGATCCTGATTCCGAGCAAATGCATTGAATCCGCGGCGTTGAGGTTGCAGGTAATCTAGCAATGTTTTTCCCGAACTGAACGCGTCAGGTGCAAAGCCATATTTGATAAGCGCTTTCATGGCCGCTTTTTGCTTCGCTTCAGGAACGGGTACAAAGGGTTTATTCTCCGTTTTCTGATCAGCGAAGGAGCGATCCATGTAAATACCACCTATCTGCCTGGTCATAACATTCAACGCTCCAGCCTGACGGCCCGTTAGAACAGAGTAGGAGCGTAGTAGTTCTTGGTAACTGCGATCTCCCTTACCATACCTGTCTTTGATCGTTCCTAGCAAACCCTCAGCCTGATCAATGGTCTTGATCGCATGTGCTACCGGATCACTGCTCATATCGTAGATCATGACACGTGGGTCGATACCTCTAGCCGATGAACGCATATCGTCTGCATCGTTACCGAATACGAGTAGCGGATCGGTGCTTTTTGCCAATATTGTTTTCAGTTCACCCTCATTTTTTACCGGAGTGTACCCGAATTCAATGGCCCAATTATCGTAGGGCCCGGGAACGACATGGAAATATTGCACATCATCACCTTTTACCCATGGCAGGTTGGAAGGGGCGTAGTCCATCACGGATCCCGTTGGCCCTTGAGCACGCATCAACTCCTTATCAGCAAGTTGCTCTAAGGAGTAGATACTTGACGCTTTCATATTGTGGTTCAAGCCCAGGGTATGTCCAACTTCGTGCAAGCATAATTCCATCAAGGCTTCTTTCAAGAACGTATCGTGCTCCTCTGCTGGCAGTTCCATGGCATCAAGTACTTCTGATCCAAATAACAGATTGTCCTGTAGGTCTGAAGTGAATTGACATTGGTGCCCGAAATGCTCGTTCGTGTTATTCTCTTCTTTAAGCCAGCCCATTCCAGAGTTCTCGAACAGGTCGTATTCCCGGATCCGATTGGTGATGAACGTGTATTCCAACATGATATCAGCACCAAGTATCTCTCCAGTACGTGGATCCACAAAAGAAGGACCATAACCACCGAACGGTGGGCGAGGAGATGACGTCCAGCGGAGCACATTGTATCGAATGTCTCCGGCATCCCAATCCGCATCATCAGGTTGCACCTTCACAACGACGGCATTTTTAAAGCCTGCCTTTTCAAAAGCCTTGTTCCAAGCTTCAACCCCTTCGCGTATAGCTGGTCTCATATCAGCAGGAGTTGTATTCTCGATCCACCAGGTGATCGGTTTGACCGGCTCACTGAGCGCTGCTTCCGGGTCTTTCTTTTCTAACCTCCATCGGTGTATGCGGTCTCTCCATGGTACTACATCCGTGGTGGTCATGTTGGTAACGGTGGTGCTGAAATAACCCACACGCGGATCTTCGATGCGGCTTTCCATTGGAATTTCTGGCAAGGCAATGAAACTGTGGTCGTACTTAATCGATACCGACCGGGCATCGGTTACCGCAGCAGAGCCACCATTACTCGGGTATTTTTTCGTGAAGACGTACTCTGTGCGTACAGAGGTGTTTTCTGGATAGTTGTTGATCGACAAGATCTTGGAGCTATTCTTATTGAGGTCTCCGATAGAGAATATCCTACGGCTTAGACCAGGAGGGGGGGGGAACTTGATCTGCGAAATGCCTTCACCCATTAGTAATGAGTTCGCACTGATCAGTAGTGAATCCATATCCTTGTTCGCCGCCACGATCTTTTCCGTTAGAATGATCGGTTCATTGATGTTAGCCTTGGAAGCACGTGATAGCTCACTTTCAGGATCGAATTCGTAGTGAATGTTCTTTAGTCTGATCTGAATAGACTTAAAGTGTCTTTCGAACGAAAAGATCTGCGAACTCTGGTACGATCCTCGGAAATAGCCTGCATCCACAACTCCGTCGGCAATTTGACTGAAGTACAGAAAATCCTGATCTAATTGATCCTTAGTAACAAGTAAGTAAGTGGCGCCAGAAGTGGAGTCTTGATAAACAGGAAAAAGCCCTTCTGAGACCTTGTGCTTCTTGGTCATCGTTTTCATGGACTTGATGGCATCTTTATCCTTCTTAGCCGTGATTGGTGGAGCTTTCTTACCCTTCTTCTTTTTTTTCTGAGCAAGGGCATCGACAGGAGCACATGCGATTAATAACGCTAGCAACAGTCCAAGGGACTTAAGTTCAAAAGACTTCATGACAGATTAATTTGCTGTGTGGAGAAACCAACACGGGTTTTCAGCAAGCAATGATACTAAAAAAGGGTCGTTAAAAACGACCCTTTTTTTGCGATGGACGACATTGCTGCGAGCTTATTCGCAGAAGTTGTCAATTAAGTTTTTGGCATACAAGGCCCCTAATTCCTTGGCCAGATATAGATCATCACAAGCCAAGGACGCATTTCCGCTTACTACATGCTGAATAGCGCGTGCCTCCAGCGCTTCACCGTATGAGGGCTTTATTTCGAGGGCTTTGGTATGGTCGGCAATGGCCTTAACATGATCATTCATATGGCCGTGGCACAGCCCTCGGTAGTAGTAAGCTTCTTGATTGTCAGGGGTTAGTGCGATCAACTGGGTGTAATTCTCTAACGCTTCTGTGTAACTGTTCTGCCCAATATTCATTCTGCCAAGCTCGTTCAATGCCTCTATGGCTACCGATCCTGTCGGGGATAGATAGAGCGCGCGTTCGAGGTCGTTGATGGCCCGTTGACGCTGACCTATCGTGCGCAGCACCATAGCTCGATTGAACATCATGTGAATATTGTCAGGATCTAATTTCAAGGCTTTGTTCAAGTCACTAAGTGCGCCTGTATGCTCCCCGATAGCTTTCCGACAAAGGCCACGGTAGAACCAAACCAATGGATTGTCAGGGCTAGCTGCAACGGCATCATACAAGGCTACAATAGCCTCATCTTGATCTTGAGACGTGTAATAAATAAGGCCATTCTGAAATGCACTGCGCTCTTCCTGCGCGATTCCCCAAAAGCAGGAGAACAGCAGCCCCAGACAAGCAATAAAACGAAGTCTCATAATTACGTTGAACGAAAGTGGGATGGGGATTGTTTCCTTCCGTAGTCGTTCGCATTTTGCTCCATGTTACATTTGCCGCTTCAATTAAACCAGACCACATGTTTCTAGCATTCAACCCTATTCAGTCTTGGCTCGCGATGAAGGAGCAACTACCCGAATTGGCTATTGAGGGTATCGGGCTGAAGTACATTTACCCGGTTTTTGCTGCGCTGATCATTATCGAGTACATCTCGGCGAAGGATGTCTACGATTTACGGGAAAGCTGGGCTGGATTCGTGATGGGCGTCGTTGCGACACTTATTCGAGTGGTCACTAACGTTTTCGAGATCACGCTGTATATGTTCTTATTTGCATGGGCCTCATCGTTCCGCCTGGAATATTTGGGGTATGAATCGCTTGGGTTTGCTTGGTACATATGGGCGTTGTGCATTATTCTGGATGACCATAATTTCTATTGGCACCATCGCTTAGCACATAACGTTCGCTTGTTGTGGGCTGCGCACTTGCCGCATCATTCGGGGAGAAAGTTCAATTTGACGATCAGTATTCGTAATGGCTGGTTCATCACATTCTTCAAACCGATCTATTGGTTATGGATGCCTCTGGTTGGGTTTGAGCCGATCATGATCGCTACGGCACTGATCGTCAACGCATTCTATCAGTTCTTCTTGCATTCACAAGTGGTTCCAAGCTTACCGCTGATCGAGAAAGTGTTCAATACGTCTTATGTACACGTGGTACACCACAGCAGTAATACGCAGTATCTGGATCGGAATCACGGTGGCATTTTCACGATATGGGATAGACTATATGGTACTTGGCAGGGTAGGATAGAAGGAGTTGATCCGAAGTATGGTATATCGCATGACCCAGATACATATAGCCCCGTAGTGCATAATATTTTCGAGTTTCAGGAAATCTGGAAAGACGTGAAGAAATCGCCCAAACTCAAGGACAAGTTGATGTACATTTTTGGACCTCCTGGTTGGAGCCATGATGGAAGCACGAAAACGGCAAAACAACTACAATCAGAGTTGAAAAGCCAGGGAAGTTTGGCTTAGAGAGAACGATACGGGTATACTGCCGGATTTTGTATCTAACTCGGCATGGCACACTCGAGTGCGTAAACGTAAGGTATGAGGTGTTTGTATTGAGGAGTTACATAACGCCAGTCCGCCAATTTGGTCATGCCCTCGAATATCTCATAGGGCGAATGGTCGTACTCCGCGAATCGATCTATGTGCAGGCCAGCGTTCAACAACGCGGTCTGAACCTCTGAAATAGGGTGATTCCAGCTTACCTCCCAGCCAGATATCGGTGCTTCTGGGGCGGCATAGGTGCCACTCATTTCCTCAATGATCACATGTTCATTGAAGTACGAGTAGGTCACGTGTTTCAGCTGGTCATCATACATCCAAATAAAAGGATGGAATTCAATGAGTATCAGTTTCCCTCCTGGTTTAAGTTTGGCGTGCACCACATCTGCCCACCGATCCAGATCGGGTAGCCAGCCGATCGTGCCATAGGTGCTGAACACAATATCAAATTGTCCTGGGATCTGCTCTTTTACACTGTAAACGTCGGTTTCTACAAAGTCTACGGCTGTAGCAAGTTGCGTATTCAGTTCTTTCGCTGCTGCGATCGCTTTATTGGAGAGATCAATGCCCGTACAAATGGCTCCCATACGGGCCATGGATAGGGTGTCTTGCCCAAAGTGACATTGCAGGTGCAAAACAGACTTTCCGTGAATGTCCCCTAAGGCGGCTAAACTAATAGGGTCTAAGGAAGACTTGCCTGCTAAAAAGCCAGCAACGTCATAGAATTCTGACGTTAAATGGTGTTCTACCCGTGCGTTCCAAGAAGACTTGTTGATGCGCAAGTAGTCCTCCTTGTCGTTCATCAGCTATTTAAGGATCGCGTTGCATCAAGCATTTCCTTGATACCGCCAACACTACTCAGAATACCAGTAGCCTCATAAGGCATGAATACGGTCTTATTTCCAGCTCCCTCGGCAACCATTTTCTCTAATGTTTCTAAGTACTGCATGGCGATCAGGTAGGTAGTGGGGTCGGCCTTGGTATCCGCAACCGCCTCTGCAACCAATTTGATAGCCTCTGCCTCACCTTGAGCTCTTCTTATTCGTGCTTGAGCATCTCCTTCAGCCGATAGGATCTCAGCAGCTTTCTCTCCCTCCGCCTTGCTTATCTCCGCATCACGGAAACCCTCGGCTTCCAAGATCTGCGCTCTTTTAGCACCTTCCGCGTCAATAACGACAGCACGCCTATCTCGTTCCGCTCGCATTTGCTTCTCCATTGCTTGCTGAATGTCCATCGGTGGATTGATGTCCTGGAGCTCTACCCGATTCACCTTTACACCCCACTTGTTACTGGCTTCATCCAAGATGGTGCGCAGTTTCAGGTTAATCGTTTCTCGACTGGTAAGTGTTTCATCCAAGTCCAGTTCACCGATTACGTTACGCAATGTGGTTTGCGTTAGTTTCTCAATAGCGGTTGGTAGGTTATCGATCTCATATAGCGCCTTGGTCGGATCCACGATCTGGAAGTACAGCAAGGCATTGATCTCGGTCATCACGTTGTCACGGGTGATCACATTCTGCTTTGGAAAGTCGTAGACCGTTTCTCGCAGATCCACTCTTGGATTTTGCTGAAACTGCACATAACGACGGCCATCTGGCAATACCCGGGATTTACGGTACGTGATGTGCCTTGGCTTGTCCAGAAAAGGAATGATGATGTTGATTCCGGCACTTAATGTTTGATGGTATTTACCCAAACGTTCGATAACGACCGCTTCACTTTGTTGAACGATCTTAACACCTTTCAGCACGATGAATACCACCATAGCCACCAACATGACTGGGAGTATGAACGAAGGCAAGGAAGCAAGGATTACGGTAGTAAGGATTGTAGACATGGTTCGATTTGGTTAAATAGGAGTTACGATTAACGTGTTGCTCTCAACACGCAAGACTTTCACCACAGCGCCGCGCTGTAATACTTCGTTATCGGTAGTCTCGGCCCGCCAGTCATCACCTCCAACGCTGACTCGACCTAATTTCATGGTTGGATCAAAATCTTCGGTCACTTTCCCTTTTTGGCCGACCAGTGCATCGACATTTGTCCTTAGGCCATCATCTTTCCAAAATCGCCTCATGAGAACGGGTCGAACTAAGAAAAAGGAGAGCAACGCTAAGAGTGCAAATGCCGTTAACTGGATATTTATCCCAAAACCGAGTGCTTCTGCGACAGCACCTCCAATACATCCAACTCCAAGGCAGAACAGGACAAAACCGGGAACAAAGATCTCCAGTATGATCAGGACAAGGGCTAAAGCCACCCAGTATTGCCATTGAAAAAATTCACTCATGCTTGATATAAAGTCTTACTAGCGACCAATGTAATTAAATTCTAGGCCTAGCACGATGAATTATGTACAAACGGATCAGAACTGGGTTTAATGGATCAGGACGGTTGTTTGCATAAGGATTTAAACCCCTAATTTGCACTCTGCTCTTGCATCGTAAGCTATTCTATATGGGCACTGGTTTAAGTGATGAAATTTGGATAGCACGGACTGGCGTGCGCAAGTACTATGGGGTAATACCTGGTTATTTGTTATTGGGCTTCTCTTTCTTTATTCCGCTTTGGCCTAAAGTGCTGCCACTTCTACTTATCGGGTCAGCCGCCAGTTTGTTGTTCTCATACAGACCTTTTCATCGTGTGCGTAAGAAAGAGTTATTTATACGTCCGGTATTGCTGTTCACGATCTTGCTTTTCGCAGCCTACGTGCTAGGCATGCTTTGGAGTACTGATTATGCCTACGGGCGAACAGATCTGGTCATTAAGCTGCCCATGTTGGTTTTGCCCGTGTTGTTTTTTATGGTTCCAATTCGCCTGCACGGTCGGCGGTTATTGACATTGGCATTCATAATGGGCTGCGTGTATTCAATACTGTTATGTCTCGCCTTAGCTAGTTACAGGTCTTTGTTCGAAGAAGGACACTGGATTGAGGAGTTCAGTTATAGTAGGTTTTCCATACTGCTACACCCTAGTTATTTCAGTATGTATTTGGTTGTCGCTTTCGCTGCTTGGTTCTTGTTCGGGTTCTTTGCAAAGATTAAGGGGTTTATGCGCATCGGCATTCCATGCATTTTACTTCTAGGCATATTGTTGGCTGGTTCCAAGGCTGGTTGGGCCGTTTTTGCAGTGCTCCTTTTCTATTTGCTTATTCACTATAGAAAGAATAAGGGTGTTCGTAAAGTGCTCGGTGCTTTTGTCATGAGCATGGTCATAGGTGCCGTGTTAACCTATGCCTTGGTACCTACCATGCAGTACAGGATGAACGAATTCCTGCGGTTCCTGAAAATGGAGGAAGCAATGGAAGACCCTTCAATGAAGGAAAGTTCAGCGGTTCGAGTGGCAATATGGAACGCTGCAGGAGCAGTAGTGAAGGAGCATTGGATTATTGGAACCGGAACGGGTGATGTGAAGAATGAACTGCTTAAAGAGTATGAGCAACGCGGCATGCATAATGCGGTGAAGAAGCGTTTGAACGGCCATTCTCAGTTAATGCAGACCACAGTAACGCTTGGGGTGATGGGCTTGAGCATACTGCTAGGCTTGTTTGGTGTTCCTGCCTACTTAGCGGTCAGGCGTAAGGATTGGATGATGATGGTGTTTTTAGGCATTATCTTCCTGAATTGGCTGGTTGAGTCCATGCTCGAGGTACAAGCGGGTGTGATCTTCTTTGCGTGGGGGCTTTTTGTCTTCTCTATGCGCGACTAGGCCCTGAAAGGCAATGCACTTAAGTCTACGTTGCCTCCTGAAAGGATGACGCCAACGCGTTTCTCCTTGAAATACTCCGGTTCGTTCATGACGGCGGCAAGGGCAACGGCGCTCGAAGGCTCTACGATAAGCTTCATGCGCTCCCAAATCAACTTCATCGCTGCGATCGTCTCCTTATCCTCTACACGTATTACATGGGTGAGGTGTTCTTTCAGTATTTGAAAGTTCATGATCCCTAGGTTGGTGCGCAAGCCATCTGCTATTGTATTGACCTGTTCGTTTGCAACAAGCTCACCTGTAGTAATCGATTTGTAGGTATCATCCGCTCCTAAAGGTTCTGCTGCAATTGTGCTGGTATGGGGAGAAAAGTAATGTGCGGCCAGGGCTGCGCCCGATATCAGGCCACCACCACCAACCGGCGCAACGATTACATCCAGGTTAGCGTGCGCATCCAATAGCTCCATGGTAGCGGTAGCTTGACCTTGTATCACTGCCGCCATGTCGTATGGGTGTAAGAACGTGCAACCATAAGCTTTCACTAGGCGTTCCGCTTCCGCTTCTCTTGCTGCCTGTGTGGGTTCGCATTCGTAAATGATACCGCCATAAGCGCGTACCGCTTCCTTCTTTACCGCTGGGGCGTTCGTTGGCATCACAATATGTGCCTTTATGTCCAGCATTTTGGATGCAAGTGCAACCGCTTGCGCGAAGTTTCCAGATGAATGAGTAACGACACCTTTAGCTTGATCCGCTTCAGATAATTGAAGAATAGCATTGGAGGCTCCGCGCATCTTAAATGCCCCCATGCGCTGGAAATTCTCGCATTTAAAGAATATGTCGCAATCACACATCTGGTTGATCAATGTGGATTGAAGCACGGGAGTGTAGTGGACGAAAGGCCGGATTCGTTCAGCTGCAGCAAGAAGTGCGTTTTTGTCCATTGCAACAAAGCTAGGGTGCAACAAAAAAATGCCCCGACCTTTCGGGCCGGGGCATAATTCGTTCACCGAATGAAGCAATTACTTGCTTACTACGATTTGGAAGCTTTGAACGCCACCTTCTTGGTTGATCAGTTTGAAGGTGTAAGCACCATTACCAATGTTACTCATATCAACCTCAAGCGTACCGCCATTGAACTGAACTGGTTGAGAAGAAACCAATCGTCCTTGTGCGTCGAAGATCTCAACGTTGCCAGAAGTGGTAGCATTCTTTAGCGGAATGCGCACCATGTTAACCGCCGGGTTCGGATATGCTGGAGAAGAGGTTAGCTCTTCGATATCGTTCACACTAATATCATTAGCAGCCATTTGAACGGCAATAGAAGGAACTACATCTGTTCCAAAGCCTACAGCACTCCATGTTCCCATACCTGCATCAAATTGAACATTGATCGGCTGCGGGCTTGTAACAACAGCATTGATACGATTCTCCTCGTAGTCAATGGTTCCTTCATGTCCTAAAAACATACGATCATCAATACTGGCCACACAGAAAATGTAGCGCGTGTTATCCTCTAGTCCTACTGGGTTGTTAAATGGAATCCATACGCGCGCATTTTGATCATCGGTCGTGTAAATGAATTCTCCTTCCTCAAGCAAGGTAACTGCGTTGAAAGCAAGATCCATATCATTGAGATCAACGAACACATCATCCCATTGCCATACCTGGCTGAAAAGGATTTGGCCTGGAAGTGAGTCGGTTGCAGCAGTAGAGGCTGCACCAAAAACACCATCAGCCCGCAAGCGAGATGCATTTGGATCTTGGAAGTGCAGGCATGTGCTTAATCCTCCTGTTTGATTCGCAAGACGGAAGAACTGCTGATTATCGGGCAAACCATCCACTGGGTCGATTAGACCATTAGAGAAAAAGTCATCGATCATGAAGTTCGTACCAAACGAATCGTCACCTGGGAACAAGTCCGTAGAATCTCCGAGAGCGGTGTAAGTCATCTCATAGAACCCTGAGTAGGAACTTAGTGCAAAATCTGGAAGCTGAATGAATGCACTGTCACCAGAGATGATGGTTACTGGTGTGCTTGATGTTTCATTGTACACTGTACCGCCTGCATCAGTTACTTCACAGTTAAGCAGAACACCTGTGGCATCGTTACTACCAAAGTTGCGCACCCATGCACCAACCAAAGAATTGAATTCCGTGGCATCGCTAGCAACCAACATATGCTTACCTGTTGCTGGAGGCATCAAAATATCTATCGCGAAGATGCCCAAGTCGTCAGCGAAGAGGCCTTGCTTGTTGCCAATGAAGAAAACAACGTCAGTACCCGCTTGGATCGCGTCAAAAATGGCTTGTCCATCAGATGTGCTG
>CAZPEQ010000042.1:0-11521 GCA_964585605.1 uncultured Weeksellaceae bacterium
GTGGTAGCGATCCCGTACCTAAGCCAGCGGGCTACTTTCGAATAGACTTGGCGGAACAGGCATATTTAGAAGTTCCTACACCTTGTGCCATTCGATTTGAAACCCCGACATACTCCAAAGTGGCCTTAAAAGATCAGCAGTCAACCGGGTGTTTCATGGATGTGATCTACCCCGCCCACAAGGCAAAATTGCATTTGACCTATCGGCCGGTAGAAGACAACCTGCGCAGGTTGATCACCGATGCACAGGGGTTTAAAACGGCGCACCAATCTAGGGCCAATCGCATTGATTCAGAACGTGTTATCCGCGATTCTGCGGGTGTTTTTGGCACGATGTACGCCGTTGATGGAGATGTTGCCAGTCCTATGGTGTTCTACCTGACCGATAGTGTGCAGCACTTCCTTTATGGAGCGCTCTACTTCTCTGCCCCACCAAACGGCGACTCCCTCGCGCCCGTAACGGATCGGCTCCGTGAAGATATCAAACACCTTGGCGCTACTCTTCAGTGGCCTTGACCCCATGATCATGCATGGCGACAAGTAAGATGGCGAGCAGCAAGAGCGCGCCTAACTGATGTAATACGCCGATCACCAAGGGTACCTGATACATGATCGCCAGTACACCTAATGAGAATTGGATCAGAACGCCAATGATGAACCACTTCCATGTGCGCTGCATAGCTGGTTGTTTTCTAAAGTCCCAACCCATTGCAACAAATACAGATGCCACTACCCAGGCCAATGTGCGGTGAATGAACTGTACTGTCGCCTTATTCTCAGAAATGATCTGCCAGAAAGAACCTTCCGGGTAAGCCGTTGACGGGTAGAATTCTCCATTCATTGCTGGCCAAGTATTGTAGATACGCCCGGCATCTAATCCCGCCGTGAAAGCCCCCCAAATGATCTGAATAATAAGCAGGCCAAGTAATACTTTCAACCACATACCAGTCTTGTTCATGTGAGACCAAGCGCTTTTTCCATGATTGAGGTCCAACCAGGTCCACAGCACAATGCAAAACACGGTAAAGGCCGCGCACAAGTGTATCGCTAAGCGGTACTGACTTACATCGGGGTTTTCAGAAAGTCCACTTTTCACCATGAACCAACCAAGTCCTCCAACGGCACCTCCTGCCAACATGATCAGCAAACTCCGCTTGGTCAACCAACCACTCATTAAGCCCTTTCGCCAGAAATAGATAAAGGGGAAGAAAAAGACCAACCCCATCATTCTTCCCCAATTGCGATGTAGGTACTCCCAAAAGAAGATTTTTTTGAACCCCGCCAAGTCCATATGGCTATTGATCAACTCGTATTCGGGAATCTGCTTGTACTTGTCAAAAGCGCTATTCCATTGCACCTCGTTCATCGGTGGTACAGCCCCCATGATCAAATCCCATTCGGTCATAGATAGACCACTACCCGTTAGCCGAGTGACACCCCCAATAACCACCATACAGGCGATGAGGATACAGCCCAGCATAAGCCAATTTTTTACTGCTCTTGAGTAGATCATGTGGGGTGTTCCCCTCGGCTTTCCAAGCCGGGTTCAAAGATAAAACAGCAGGGAACAGGAACGGTAGGGGTAAAAAAATGAGAGGCCTCTAACAGTAAACTGCAGAGACCTCTCTCCCACTGACCAGCCATCAAAGGCGGGTCCTCACTTCACAAATATAGACAGCATAGTTAGAAACAGGTCACATATTTAGCGGAAGAAAATCCACAATTACCTGTTCGCGGTTGGATAAAATCTTCTCAAATCCGCAGAATACGGGACAAAGCGTCCATCAGGTTGGGCATTTGAATACTTGGTAATTCTGTATCGAGACCTTGGGTTCCTACACCTGCCCCACTCGAATTTACCGATTTGCCCTCCTTAGGTTGCTCGATCGTGACTTCTTTTACCTGGTAGACGCCATCGAAAAGTTCGGTGACCGCACTTACCATATCCTTATCATTCGCCACCTCAGGATCGAAGGTCACTATAGCATGATTCAAATCGCTTCCCTCTTCGAACGCGATCTCTGCACTTTGCACACCGGGCACTTCAGCCAAGGCCTTGCGGATGGCCGTGCCACACATGACCTCGCAAGACATTCCTGTAATACTCAGATCAGCGCGGTTCGTACCTGACGCTAACCCGGCCACCTCAACAATCGTACGCGCCACACCATTACCTACGCCTGATCCTTGCTCTGCACCAGAACAACCGAGAAAAACGATGGAGATACTTAAGAAGAGACTGGAAGCTTTCATTATGGCGAGATGCTTTTACACAAGGTAATACCCTTGATAGACTCATACAAATGTACACGGTCATATTACTTCAGCTAGCTTTGCCGAGGTTAATAAAATGCAAACGAGCACGGTATCTGCAGGGGCATGGTTCCTACTGATCATACTGGCACTTATCTGGGGCAGCTCGTTCATCCTTATCAAATACTCTCTCTTTCAGAACGGGGAGGTAGCGTTGACCGGTGTTGAAGTTGGTGCATTGCGCATGGCTATTGCCAGTTTAAGCTTGCTCCCTATCACCATCAAGCATAGGCATTGGTTCAAGTCGCACTGGAAACCACTTCTGGTATCAGGCTTCATTGGCAACGGCATTCCCGCGTTCTTGTTCGGCATAGCCCAAACCAAGATCGACAGCTCTTTGGCAGGTATGTTGAATTCGGTAACGCCGCTATTCACGCTTCTCTTAGGGGCACTATTCTTTAAGACGAGGGCACGCCGCATTCAATTCCTTGGAGTCCTGATCGGGCTATTGGGCACGCTCATGCTCATTTGGTTCTCCAGTAAAGGCAAAATGGGCAGTGATCCCTTCTATGCAGGTTTGGCGATCTTTAGTGCCTTGTGCTACGGTATTTCTGTGAATACGATCAAATCCTATTTGCAGGAAGTACCTACCCTTGCGATTGCAGGCTTGGCTTTACTATTTGCCGGTGTACCCAGCACCATTTACCTGCTATTCTCAGATTTCCCCGCCCGATTACTAAACGAACAGCCTGTTCAAGACGCCATGATCTACACGGTGCTGTTAGCTGTACTCGGTACTGCTTTTGCCTTGGTATTGTTCAATAGGTTGCTTCAGGTGACTACTGCTGTATTCTCCTCCTCCGTAACCTATTTGCTCCCAATAGTTGCCGTTATCTGGGGCGTTTGGGATGGCGAACACATATCCGGTATCCAGCTATTATCCGCGGCGGTCGTGCTTGGTGGTGTGGTATTGGTGAGTAAGAAAGGGAAATAAGTTCACTCGTTGTTTCTTTGCACCCGCATGTTCAACGGAAAGAAGGTTGTGGTGGTGCTGCCAGCGTACAATGCTGCCCGAACATTGAAGCAGACGTACGATGAGATACCCTTCGACGTGGTGGACGAAGTTGTCTTAACAGATGACAAGAGCCGCGATGATACGGTAGCGGTTGGTCGTGAACTGGGGATCAAGCACATCATAGAACACCCTGATAACCGTGGTTACGGTGGCAACCAAAAAAGTTGTTACGACAAGGCCTTGGAGTTAGGTGGTGATATCGTGGTCATGTTACACCCTGACTATCAATACACCCCAAAGTTGCTGATAAGCATGGTAGCCCTTATTGGTAACAACCTCTACCCTGCTGTCTTTGGGTCTCGCATACTTGGCAAAGGGGCGCTGAAGGGAGGCATGCCTATTTACAAGTACATAGCTAATCGCATCTTGACGCTCAGTCAGAACATGTTGATGAACCAAAAGCTCAGCGAGTACCACACGGGATACCGTGCATTCAGTGCTGAGGTACTGCGCACGTGTCCATATGACCACTGCTCAGATGATTTCGTGTTCGATAATCAAATGATCGCGCAGGTTTTCTGGCACGGATTCGAGATCGCTGAAATAACCTGTCCGACCAAGTACTTTGAGGAGGCCAGTTCGATCAACTTCAAGCGCAGTGCGGAATATGGCATAGGTGTATTGTTGACCTCTTGGCGCTATTTTTTGGCGCGAACAGGTTTACTCTCTTGGCATTTACTAGGAAGCCGAAACAAGTAGCTTAGTGCTGCGACACGGCGTATTACATTTGTTCCGATGCCAGCAACCGCACTTGCACCCCATCTTGTTGACATAGATCGCTTAGAGGAACAAGTTCCTTCCCTGAAGAAAGCGTATCGATCTGTCAAGCCATTCCCATTCACGGTTATTGATGACCTGTTGCAACCCGATGCCGCGTTGAAGTGTTATGAAGCCTTCCCTAAAGTAGGGGATGAAGGATGGATCCATTATGTTCATGTTAACGAGAAAAAGCACGGCCTGAATAAGATGGATCGCTTACCTGCACAGCTTCGGGAATTGATCACCGAGCTGAACAGTGATCGGTTTGTGGGCATGCTGGAAACATTAACCGGCATTCAAGGTTTAAAGGCGGATCATATGCTTGAAGGCGGCGGACTGCATCAAAGCGGACGTGGCGGATTCTTGAACATTCACGCAGATTTCACCGTGCATCCGCACAAGCGGAATTGGCGACGCCGGGTTAACGTATTGGTTTACCTGAACAAAGGGTGGCAAGAAGATTGGGGCGGTCAACTGGAGTTATGGGAGCGAGATATGTCTCAATGCACCCAACGGATCACTCCATTCTTCAACCGATGTGTGATTTTCAATACCGATGAGGATAGCTACCACGGCCTGCCAGAACCCCTGACCTGTCCAGAATCAGAGTCTCGAAAAAGCATTGCACTCTACTATTTTACGGAGGAGGCAGAAGCCCCTAAGTTGCGCACGACAAACTACAAAGCGCGACCAGGTGATGGTTTGCGATCGGTCGCTATTTGGCTGGACAAGCAAGCGATCAACATCTATACCCGCGTAAAGCGTATGCTTGGCATAAACGACGATGTGATCAGTAGGATCTTGCGGATCTTCGGCGGCAAGAAATGAATTGGAACAAGTCTTCGTTGGCGTTGCTGATCGCTGGGTTGGCAGCATTGTTCTTTGTTCCTGGCCTTGGAGCGGTACACTTGTTTGATTGGGATGAGATCAATTTCGCAGAGATCAGTCGCGAAATGATCCTGTTGCAAGACTACTCACGCGTACATGTGAACTTCGAACCCTTTTGGGAAAAACCACCACTCTTTTTCTGGATGCAGGTTTTAGCGATGAAGGTCTTTGGCGTTGGTGAGTTCGCGGCTCGGTTGCCGAACGCGCTCTGCGGTGTGGTAACACTTTTGGTATTATTCCGCATTGGTACACGGATCAAAGACGAGCTATTCGGCCTTTTATGGGTAGTGGCTTATGCCGCTTCGATACTCCCGCATTTATATTTCAAATCGGGCATTATCGATCCGTGGTTCAACTTGTTCATCTTTCTTGGCTTGTACTATTTTATTGCAGCGCAAAGTCCGCCTGGCGAACAAGTAGCCCAAGGCAGTTCCACTTACCTCACCTTACTTGGCGGGATATTCTTAGGCCTAGCCATGCTGACCAAAGGTCAAGTGGCGTTCATGATCTTTACTATGGTAACTGGTGTTTACTGGCTCCTCTCTTTCTTACAGCCAGCTAACTCATGGCAATTGCTGAAACGTTGGATCAAGCCCTTACTGATCTTGGTTGGAGCTATGGCTACCGTGACCTTCTTGTGGTTCGGCTATGAAACTTGGAAGAACGGGCCTTGGTTCATTCAAGAGTTCCTTACCTATCAGTATCGTTTGTTCAGCACACCCGATGCTGGTCATGTCGGATTCCCCGGATACCATTTCGTTGTGCTTTTGTTCGGGTGCTTCCCTGCTTCCATTTTTGCAATTCAAGAAATGGTCAAACCCGCAGCTATGTCTATCAAAGAGACACAGCTGCGACGCTGGATGATGATCTTCTTTTGGACTGTGCTGATCCTCTTTACGATCGTTAAGAGTAAGATCGTTCATTACAGCAGCTTGTGCTATTTCCCTTTAACCTACTTGGCGACTTTACAGGTGTACCGCATTTGGAAAGAACAGCGATCATTCGGTTGGAGTCGTTTTTTATTGGGCGGGATAGGCACATTGATCGCCGCCCTGTTCATTGCTGTTCCCTTGGCGGCTCAAAAGATCGATACGATCCGCGGCCTATTTGATAAAGATCCATTCACCCAAGCCAACCTCTTGGCTGATGTGCAATGGACGGGTCTTGAGATACTACCTGGTCTGATCCTGATCGGCGGGTTACTTAGCGCCCATTTCTTGCATGGTGCTGGCAAGTACAGAGCCAGTTTAATGAGTGTGGGGCTTGGTGGTATTCTCTTCGTTCCCTTAGCACTTTACTTTTTCATTAATCGGGTAGAAGGGTATTCGCAAAATGCGGCGATCCAATTCTATGAAGAACGGCAAGGTGAAGATTGTTATGTGATCACAGAAGGTCACCGAAGCTATGCGCACCTTTTTTATACCCGTAAACCTCCTTTCGAAGAAGAACCTTCGAAGCAGGAAATGCTACATGAAAATGTAGGAAAAACAGTTTACGTGGTTAGCAAGATCCACAAAGCCGAGCGCGTTGAACACCTACCGGGTTTCGAAAAAATAGGCGCCAAAAATGGGTTCGTTTTCTTTAAGAAGACATCAAAAGGAAGCCCGTAGCGTGAGCTGCACATTCCTGCCCGGTGCAACGACACCTGACGAATACGTGCGGTAACGTTGATCCGTAATATTCTCAACTCCAGCGGCTACCGTTATATGCTCATGAACTTTGTACTCGCCGTTCGCCCCCACCGTGTACCAGGCTGGCGAGAAAGGATTGCCATTCTCATCTATCGCATAAATGTGCGGCTTGTTCCGTTCTGACAGTGCGAGATCTTCAAAGCCAAAGCCTGCACTGGCGTTTGCAAAAAAGCTGAAGGTTAAGCGTTTCTTTTCCCAACGGGCCATGATCCTGCCGAACGCTGGTGGAGCGTGTCGTGCTGGCGATGTTTCCCCATCATCGGTCTCTTCTTCGCCATCCTGCACGTTCACATCTAACGTAATGTTCCACGCCAATCGTTTCCAGTCAAGCCCAAGATGCACACCAGCTACCGTAGCAATTGCTGCATTCTGCAAGGCGAGCACCGCGCTTAGTTCTCCAGCGAAAAGAATACTGTCTTGTCCTTCTACTTGGAAATTGCGTCGCACGATCGCATTCTCAAGTATCGTATAGTATCCATTCACATTCAACTTCAGATTAGTGCCTAGTTTACGCTGAACGCCGATCTCAAAACTGGTTACATACTCTGGACCCAAGTCTACGTTGGGAACGATCACAGCTCCCGGTTCACTATCAAATACCTTTCCGATATCGTCGATATTCGGAGAGCGGAACCCACGCGAAATATCGACGCTCCATTTCTGTTTGTCACTCGGGTTCCAGATCAAACCGAGTCCTCCTGTTAAACCCTCATTTGCCAAGGAGGAGCTAACTACAGGATATGGAAATAAGGTGGTATCGAACTTCACATTCAAGCCACTTAAGTTGAACCGTAATCCACCATTGAACAGCAAGGTTTCAGTCAAATTGCGACTCACGTTCGCATAGGCTGAATGCGTGTACCAATCTGAATCATCAGGATAACGGGGGTTGATGATAGTCGTGTTCGTTACATCCGTATCGAAAATATCGCGCTGGAACGCGTTGGAACTCACATTATTCGTGACCGATTCAATACCATAAAATAACTGCGTGCTGTCGGGTAACTGCTTTTCAAAATCTAAGTTCAGCCAAATCCCATTCACTTCTTCCGTACTTGTGCTTCGTATGGTGGAACGGTAACGGCGATCGGTACGCGATTCAATATACTCTTGCACTGCCAGTGTGAGTCTTGCGTTGTCCCACAAACCACTTGCTCGATGGTTCTCTACCCGTATGTTACCCATTGCCCAACTCTGGTCACTGTAGTCCCATTCCGCAAAACGGGGTAAGCCATCTCGCAACTGGATCAACCGATCGTACCGTGGTATAGCCGGTGTGCTCGAAGCCCGGCCACTCAAGATCACATCCCATGCATCATCAGGTTTCCACCTGAATTTCAATAAGGTGTGGCGCAATTCAAATTCATTACCTACCTGTTCTAGGGGATCTGGATTGGCAACAATGGAATCTTGACCGTTGATCGTCGTTACGAACCAGCTACGCAAATATTCTGGCCTACCATTCGCACCCATACGCGGCGAACCGAACGTAGATCTTGACACACTTACAAGTAAGGCCGCTTTACGCCATGCAAAGTTTAATCTGCCATGGTATGTGCGTTCGGCACTAGCATCTGTATAGCGATAGAATCCGGCACCACTTACAAATGGGGTTGAATCTCCCAGGAACTGCGGATCGAAGGTGTGGAAATCCATGACCCCACCTATCGCATCGCTGCCATATGTAACAGCACCCGGGCCATGCACGACCTCTGCGCGTTGCAAGACATTGGGGTCAACATTTAACACGTTCTGTAAGTTGCCACTGCGGTAAATCGCGTTATTCATGCGCACACCATCCACTACAATCAGCAGGCGGTTCGCAGAAAAGCCTCTGATCATTGGGCTTCCGCCTCCTGCTTGACTTTTTTGCACGTAGACTTCACCTGATGACGCAAGCAGATCAGCCGCCGTTCCCGCATTGGCCAATTCAATATCACGTGCATCCAAAACCGTTATTTGGTCTGCTACTTTCTCTTCAGCCTGTTCCCACTTACTGGCTGAAATAACAACTTCCGGAATAATGTAAGACCTCCCTTTCAACTCAATCACACCCAACTTGACCATGCGAGATATAGGAAGTAACTGCTCGTAGTAAGACATATGTGCCACAAGCACGGTATCATTAACATCGAACCCAGTCAAATCGACACTCCCCGTTTTGTCGGAGGTCATGACCGCGCTTTTTCCTTCCAGCGTCACATTAGAAATACCACGCTTGGTTCCACTATCAATAAATTGGACGGTTTGTCCTAGCATCACGTTACCAAGCAGTAGCAGCAACGTGACATACACTATTCTCTTATTCAAAAACCACATGAGAAGGCTACTAAAAACAGTGTTCCAAAAATTTCAACCTAACGTTCAATCCTCCAACTTCTCCTTCCATGCTACTTCTAGTTTGAATTCGTTTTGTGCGAAAATGTGCTGAAACAATTCCTCTAATTGTTTTGCTTCAGAAACGGGTACGCGTTCTTTAGAAACCAATAACACCGCTGATACCGATACAGTTGAATCGTTACGCATCTTGACTTCTGAAAATAATTGCGCGCCTAACTCCTTGGAACCATAACCCAAGCTCCTTTCTTCAACGCGAACCGGTCGAGCGAATTTCAAGTCAACACGGTACCGATCTTGTTGTCCAAAGTCCCAGTAAAATGGGATATCCCTACCTGTTGCTGTAAAACCTTCAGGAATCAAAAACGGAAAAAAGTCCGTTAAGTTCACCGTGAATTTCAACGAGTCCTGCTGCTCGATCAGGTCCACACTTCCACCCGTAACGGCAAGCTCCGTTGTATAAGGCGCTGCGCTGGAAGGCCCATTAATCAACTGCCAGCTATGCTCGTTCAGGTCATGCAAATACAGGTCACCATATTTCTCCATGACCGTAGAATCTCGTTCACCATATATATAAGCGTTGCGTGTCAAGGTGCTGAACTGGCCGTTCAAGAGAATATCCGCATCTACATTTGCAGAACCACCCTCACCAATGGTGATGTCTACACCGGTCACGCGCGAATTGGTTATGGCATTCAATTGTGGTAATTCGGTCAACTCAACCATCTTCCGGTTATTGCTCCAAAGTTTGTCTAAATCTCCTACTAGTCCAGTAGTTCCTTCCCAGTAGAAAGGTTGCTCATTGACCAAATAGCCACCCCGCGCTCTTTTGGGATGCATGAAAAAAGCACCCTCTACGTGGCGCAGCATGAATAGGTATTCATTCTCGTATAGATCCGTTAGCTCCATTGGAGTCAGCTTCCCTACCCGGCTGTCTTGCACATAAACCGTTTGGTACTTCAGCTGCAATTCACTGAATAACTTCGAATACTGACTATACCGCCCAATTTCCCGAAGCGTTTTCTCCTCTAACAAAGTGCCGTGCTTAACCAGACTCTGGTCTCGGCCATCGTACCACGCATCATCCCATTGAAACGTAAAATCGCGTGCAATACGATCATGCACACTCAGCGCTTTTTCCAAAGGAGAGCGCTCCACTCCTCCGAACGTTCCCAACCAAGTACGCACTTTCAGCTGTTGGCCCATTGGTATTTTTTTGCGCGCTAGTCGTCTATAATCTAACGCAACTGCCTCCCTACGCCGCAACAGATCCACCCAGTAGTCAATATTGCTGAAGGCGAAAGGCACCCCACCTAAACCCACGGATACTAAATGCCCATGCTGGTAAAAATCTGTTCCAGCGAGGGTGCCATAAACCACGTACGGCAGATCGGCATGTGGCCTCCCATTCACCTCATCCATGCACGCTTTAAGATCATCCAAGAACCAATATGCATACCTTTTCTTTCTGGTTAAGGCCGTTGAATCAGCAGGAGCACCCCGCAGGTTGAGCCCCTGTGTGATGGTAGCATCTACCTGCAACTGGTAATGGTGCTTGAACAGGTCGCCATGAAAATAGTGCTTACTACTATTGAAGCGAAACCAGTTCTCTTCAAAAGGAACAATGTATTTGTAGATCAATTCCACCGTGTCTCCAGGCGCCACACCGGGCAGTTCCAGATTGTAGGTAGCTGCACGCAGAAAACGCGTACCCGTTTTTTTGCGCTGGTAAGTCAAGTCTCCATTCGCTTCAATATCATGTACCCGTTCTGGCGGTCCAATAACACGTCCTGCAAAACGCACCAGGCTTACGTCGAAGTAAAAAGGTCTTGGTATACTGTCACGGTCTTCAATGGCTACGTCCTGATAGTCGGTTGGAGGATCAAAACTCTCGGGCAATTGAAATTTGGTGTGTTTACTGATTGCTTCTCGCGTTCCAAAGCGGAACACCACATGCCGTTCGAAAACAATTGAAAGCAATTCTGGCTTTGACCTTAGAAAGGACACCCGCTGTTTCTCGAATAGGATATCTGCCCCTTCCGGTGCTGTTAATTCAGGGATCGACTGATCAAGTGCAATCTCCTTTTTCCACTTGTACGGCTTATCCAAACATTTCAAGTTTGCCATTTGCGCCGAAGCATGCAAAGGCAGTGCAGCGATAACACCTAAACAGAATACCTGAACCAATCGCTGCATGGGTAATTCGGCCACAAGAACCGTTCCGTTATTTCTTCCTAAAAAAGAGCCGAATGGGAATACCAGAGTAGTCCCATTTCTTCCGGATCTGATTCTCTAAGAAGCGCCGGTAATGCTCCTTTACCGAGGTAGGGTGATTACAGAAAAAAGCGAATGAAGGCACCGCCGTGGACAACTGCGTAACGTACTTGATCTTGATCAATTGATGCTTGTGCGCAGGAGGAGGAGTTTTCTCCATAACATCCTGCAAATACTCGTTCAATTCGCTAGTTATGATCTTACGCGAGCGCCGCTTGTAAATATCCACTGCCATTTCCAGCGCC
>CAZPEQ010000043.1:0-11447 GCA_964585605.1 uncultured Weeksellaceae bacterium
CGATGAGTTTGGTGCGTGTACGCTCTTCCACTGTGCGCATACCCGGATTGCCGGTCAATAATTCTTGTGTCTGCTCGGTATGGTAGAAGCCAAATTCCGCCACAGACTTCAACGCGGTATGCAGGACTCGCGGAGAACAGTTCTTCCGCAAGTAGCCCCGTGCACCGGCCCGTATTGTTTTGGTAATCGCATCCTCCGTATTATCCAAGGTTAAGGAAAGGCACTTGATGTCTGGGTGCCGTTCTTTTAAAAACGCAATGGTCTCGTAGCCATTCATTTCCGGCATATGAATATCAACCAAGGCTAGGTTGGGATTCTCTTGCCCACTCAGCCCCGCAATGAAATCTTTTCCGTTGGAAGCAACGATCGACACCTTAAAATCAGGCATGTCATTCACGATGCGCACAATACCATCGCGCACAAGTTGGTGATCGTCAATTACCGCCACACTAGTCTTCATTCCTTTCTCTATAAAACGTCCATCGGCACCCACCGCCGGATCTTGTGATCAACTCTGCGTGCACGTTCACGTATGCACAGCGTTTTCTGATGTTCAGCAATCCGCTTCCCGTGCTCACGTTTTCCATATCGAAACCCCTACCGTTATCGCTCACCTCAATGCGCAATGGTGATTCTTGAAGTTTGATGCTTATGGTGCTCGCTTTCGCGTGCTTCATGGCGTTGCTCAATACTTCTTGGAATGCACGAAATAAGATTACCTTCTCTTCGGCGCTCAGTGCTGGTTCGCCACCTGTTTGCTGAACATGTACTACACCTTTACCGAGCCGTTCCACTTGTGCAGCCGTTTCGCAAATACTCTCGAACAGCGTTCGCTCTTTCCAAATGTCGGTGTTGAGTGATCGACCCAAGCGACTGACTTCTTCAATGCCTTCATCCAATGCGACCATGATGGAACGCAGTTGTTCATCTTGGGGTAATTCATCTTCAAACCGATATAAAAAACCTAACTGCGCAGCGGTAAGTAACTGGCCTACATTGTCGTGTAGTTCTTGGCCAATATCGGCCATGGTCGTTCGCGTAGCTTCGCGCTCCGCCTGCATCAATTCTTGTTGCATATTAAGCCGCATATCGGCCAACTCCACCCGGTGTTTGTTCTTCCTATTGGCGTTAGAACTAAGTAGTAAAAGGTAGACCACAACGAAAATGAACAGGGTAAGCGAAACCACCGTTACCGTGATCAGTATATCCGGGTCGTTCATCTTGCAATTTGAGGAATGGAGAAATTCAGGCGACGGATACCGATCATGATCATGATGAAGTGTAATACGAATAAAACATCATTAAAATTCAATAGCGTGATCGCGGTTCCTGGATCTTTCGCGATCAAGTAGCCCACCAGCCCAATGCTGGGAGCAAAACAGAGGTAGTAGATCAAGTACGCCGCCAAGATCCAGAAGATCCCTTCTCGTCCGATAGCTAGCTCTGTTGATTCAGCAACCCGGTATAACATATAACCCGCGTATGCCGCAATAATGAAACCTGACACGACGACCAAGCCCGCCGCAAACGCTTCCAAGCCCGCACCATAATATACTTGATGTACTAAGATCGCACTGATCAAGACCGTTGCTGACCAGGGAATAAATCGCCTTGAACCGTCATATACCGCTGACAGCATGCTCGTGACCAACAAGGTGTTGACCACCGTATAGATATTGTAAACGGATAAGTTGGGGATACTCAACCGCAGTAAAGTCCATGCAAGCGCTTCGGTCAGTGTGGAGAAAATGAGGACCGCGCCTAAGATGAGATACCACTGAGGTCGTTCTCCCTTCTTCAACACGTAAATTAGTATCGTGGGTATCAGTATTAGGTTCTTTAGGTTAGCCAGATCCATCATGCGCGCCCCTAAAAGTAGGCCGCTTAGATCAGAACTGGGGGTACTACATATTTCGCACAGCGTGGTGGACATAAGTTGCCATAATCCGCTGCGCGGTATGTAAAGAGTGAAACGTAGTTTTCGTTGTTGATGAAATTCTCCGGTACGGGTCCTTCAAACCTGGCCATATTCAATGCCGTACCGTGTCTAAAACCAAAGATGCCACCATCTTCACCACTGCGCATTCCGCAGATACTTGAAATACGTACATACGGTCGGATCAGGTCGGCAACGTCGTGTTCGTTATCGCGATACAATTGCAATACTTCCAGCTCCCAGGGGAGTATTACGCCCAAAGTGTCTATCGGGCCAATGCTTTCGAAGAAGCCATCGTGCTTAATCTCAACATGATCAACGTAATTCCGTTGCATGCCTTCTTCCCACGCCGCGCGTTGGCCCGCATCCAGTGGTTCCAGTTTCTTATCCTTCAACAAAAAATCTGGTAAGCGCACCGCATCAAGATCGTATTCCAAGGTAACGATACCATCTTCTTCTGTCCTACCCGTGAACTTGAATACGTTCAGCGCATAATGCAATTGATCACCATCTATGCCGAAATGAATCTTAATGCCCCTGCCAAAAACCGGATCCACCGGGCCTAGTGCTTCTACGAGCTCATGAAGTTCATGCCAGAGCATATATTGACTTCTGTCTTTTTCTAGCAATTCGCCGCCCGTTTTCAGGCGCACCCGTTCACGGAAGTCGGAGACCATTTCATCAAAGATCTCCTTGGTCATACTTACCTGTTGTTCGTTACTAGGGAGGTTGTCAAAATCCCTTTTGTCCACTATTTTAATTGGCATCTCACGCTGCTTTTGGTTGTGTTCAATAACGTGGGTGTGCAATACCCACGTGATGTATACCGATCGCTTTAACGACCTCTCTCACCACAAATGAAAGTGATAGCACGTATGGTCGTACCGTTATTTTTACGGGTACGCGTAAATAGATTATGTTGATAGCGATCGAAGCGGCACTGGTGCTATTATGCTTAATCGTCTTTGTAGATCCACTCTTCTTTATCCTGCCTGGGGTTATCCCGTTGGAACTCTTCCCAGCGTCGTTCGGCTTCTTTTCTTCGTTTGCCTTCATCTACCACACCCAAAAGGGCCGCAAACAGGTTACGGAGATATTTAAAAGCTGCAAAGAGAAGCGTATCCATTTCTAACAAACATCCTCTAAACTACATTATGTTTTCATTAGGCAAGCTTTCCTGGTCAGGTTGTATGTATTTGCGTCATCGACATCGTAAATTTCTTTGGCTCGATTAAACCTATTCGGTTCTTTATAGTCCTAATTGCGGAACTTAAAACGGAAGAACCATGTGGAGGAGAATAGGAGTACTTTGTTTAGGGATGGCATTGCTAGTAGGCATGTCAAGTTTCGAACTTGCGAAAGAGCGCAAGAAAGGCAAGTGGGAACGGCTGGGTTCAAAAACCGTCAACTTTAAAGTGGACCGAGACGTATTGGCTGTTGGAGCTAATGACGGCACATTTAAGAAACTGAAGATCGCTGTTAGCGGTGGCAACCTTAACATGCACCGCATGGTGGTTAAGTACGGGAATGGGACAAAAGATGAGATCGAACTCCGCCACAATTTCGGTCGAGCAAGTTCCTCAAGGGTCATTGACTTAAACGGAGGTAAGCGCATTATTAAACGCATCACTTTTGTTTACGATACGAAGAATGTTTCACGGAAGCGTGCGAAGGTGCATGTGTTTGGGAGGCATTGATCGCATGTCGCTCGGCACTCGAATACGACCTACGCGTAACTCATTCAGGTGATTGCAGTAACTGCATTACCACGGCTACGTGCATGTATGCACCCGAGTTCAATTCGCATTCTCAGGGGGAGCGGGTGACGGTAAACGGGCAGTGAAATTATGGTTTGTACTTAATTCCATGAAACTGGCTCCACACGCCCACACCACCGATGTGATCGACAGCCTCACCGTAGATCGCATGCCAGTGATACTCTCTTTTTATCAACTGCATCGTGCACTTTCCTGTAATCGGATCCCAATCATCCAGGTGATGCCACACATAGCCTCCAGGAGTTTTCTTTAATCCGAATAATTTGTTTGCCAGCTTATAATCCTCCACCCGGCTTCCTGTGAGCTTGATCTTCTTATTGGCGAACTGCCGCTCACCCCTGTACAAGGCTTCATCAACAGTGGAGAAATCAGGTGACAAACCGTTCTTGCTCATCGGAACCGAGCCCCTACCACCGGGCAGCTTATCCATAACCACCCGGTTATAGGCACCCATATCAAATTTATACGGTAACGTACTCAAATGCGTGATCGCCTCTTCTAGCGAGCGCTTTTTTTGCGTCAAGGATTGTCGACTATGGAACAGGTATTGTACGATCTCATTATCCGAACCTCTACATATCAGTTGGCGTGCTTCATCGTAAATATCCACGTTCCCCCAAATAATCAGCACGCCTTTATCATTCACTCTGTTCAGTACAATGGGCCTAAAAGCATAACCCTTCTTGATCAGAAATTCCTGACCTTCTGACCCAATCATAATGAAAAACTTATCTGCCCGTTCCATGAATTTCCGCCATCCACCGATTCTTAACAGGCTTCGCAGGTAGAGACGAAAGTCGGGTGCATGCCAAGGCACATTGCGATACAACGCCGCCACGCGCGTAAGCGAATTCGGATATAGATACATGCAACCTCTCATGGCACATCTAGCATGCACGCAGCACAGCCTCTTTTGTCTTTCTTGACGAAGACCAGTCCCAGGTCATCCAAAGCGCGCACTTCATCCGGAGTTAGCCGGAGCATTCGAATGATCTCCTGAATGATATCATCCGCAAGTTTGGCAGCCCTATGCAGGGCACTGAAGAAATCAGCGATCGCCATTTGCACCGCAAGTACTCCTTTCTTCATGAGTTCCATGATCCGCCGGATCAACTTCATCATATTCTGAAGGGAGAATTTGAAAGCTCCTCCGAGAACCCGTTTAACAGTCGACATGATATAGGCAAGTATGTCATCACCAACCTTCCCCAATTTCATTACGAATGCTCTAACCCCGTCAAGCCCTCCTGACCAGAAGATACCTGCAACGATCTCCACGAAGAAGCCAACCACATTTCCTATGAAGTACGCCACCCGTTCAATACTCATTGAACCTGTAAGCGAGAATATGTTGAAGTTGCTTACACCCTTTACGATCGCATTGACCGCCGTCTTTACCATAGCGATCATATCCGTACCAAAGATCGTTTGCACCACTTCATCCAAAAGTTCAAGTGCCTGCGGCACGAGTGTTTGCGCCTTTGAAACCGCATCACCAACCGCACCGAGGCCCTTGAATAAATACCCGATCATATCGAGGATACCAAGTATTGCTTCAACCAATGAATTCCAAAGTCCGCAATAAAACGCGTTCAACGCGTACAACCATTTGTTCCCCAAGGTGGCCATGATTTCAACTGTTCCTGTCAGAATCGTATTGAGGTGGTCGTATGCCTGATCTGTGATCGATTCAGCTTTGTCAATAAGCTGATCTATCGACTCCGGAATGAGGTAACCTCCCATGGGCATTTTCCGAAAAGACTTGATCGAAGACTTAAGCTGTCCGTGTTGCTGCGCAAGGTTCTTCTTGAGCTGTCTTGTTGCGAAATCGATCGCGGATTTTTGCACGGTTGAAAAGGTGTCATTGACGTCCACCACGAAGCCTAGAAGAGCAGGTCTGAAGTTTTTGGTCAACTCATCCTTACTAGAATCAGCATTCGCGTACGGATCCCAATCCTTGGGTTTGAAGGTCGCATACTCTCGTATCTTTTTAGTGAACCCCAATAAGCCATCACCGATCGCCGTGTAGGCCGGTGCCAGAATGAACGACCCCACACTCAATAATTGAAACATCCCGATCAACAAGCTTTGCGCTGGGTTGATGACATAGCCGTACCGTATCAACTGTTCAATCTCCGCACCGGAATAGTCCAACGTATAGTCGGTACCATTGGCATCATTCGCAACGGTAAGCAGATCCACCTGCCCCCCCTCAATCCCGGCAATGGCGGTTCGTTTTGCAAGTTGCTCCTGAAAATCGCTGCCGACCTTGATGTAGGATGAGCGTCCACTGAAGAGATCTGTACTGTTATCCTCCAAAAACAAACACACCTCACTAGGCTCAGGTCTGGTAACGTCAAATGCCTTTCGGAGATAAGAGTCGTCACGTGAAATGAACACCTTCACCTGGTATTCGAATTGCACCGCCTCGCCCGTGTCATACACCCCGTTGCCGTTAGCGTCAACAAAGGCATACATCTCCTTGATCAGGTCAGGATGAACGTTGTTCTCATGAACCACCTCTGCGGCTCCCATTGGTGTGGAAGCACCACCGAACATGTCATTCTTAACGTCGGCGCCGCTCCTTCCGCCAGGAGCATCTACCAACGGACTCGTGTTCCGATATAAGGTAGGCTCACTGGGGAAGCGGGCTGTTGTGGGAAAGGTGCTCATCCTACTATTCCGATCACAAATACGGTCGTTTTTCGATCATTCATGGCTCTGGAGTAGTTGCGGTTTCCAAGGCCTTTAGTCGAACCGACTGACCCCTTAATCGCGTGTCGACGTCATTGTCCTCCACCTTATCACAGCATGGCAAACCTTCGTCTTCTAAGAACACGGAATCTCCTTGCACAATGGTCAGTGTTGTTGGCACTCTTGTGGGCCATTCACTTTCAATCGTGCTAAGTGGTTCGGCCAGCTCTTCCTCGATGGAGAGATAAAGATCATCGTCGGTTTCCTGAACTAGGTCCCCTCCGTTCCAGATGTCACCCGTCTCCATGTACAGGTCAACCGCACTCTCAAACCCGAGTCGTACAGGTATGACAACACGAGCCATACCGCTCTGGAGGAAGGCCTCGAACGTGCTGTCTTCAGATGCCTGCGTCTGCATGAGTTCACCCCAATCGCACTTATCCGCCCAGTAGTAAGGGTAGAATAAGTATGCCATCAATGTCCAATCGAAAGCTTGCTCAAAGAACTTAACATGCGCGGAGTAGCGCTTCCAATTCTCATCTTGAATGACCTGCGGCACATCTGTACCCTCATTCGGGCAAATCAGCTCATTGTAATTATCTAAACCCTGAGGCACGCCCGTTACAGGAACAAACGGTTTCATCAACATTTCGATCGCCACCCGCTTGATCTCACGCTGCTCGATGCTGCGATAAGTCGCTGGATTCATCGGACGGGGCTCATCCATATTCTCTTCAATCGCCTGGTCAATGGCCGCCTGCTCACCTTCGTATTCCAAAAGCATGGCGTTGTAAGCATCCATGATCTTGTTGTAGTTATCTGATTGCCAATCCGAGTATGTTTCAGGTTCGATCTGGCAATCCAACGTAACCGTTACATCATATTCAAGTGTTCGATCTCCACTAATAGAGATATCCACACTGGTTGATACATATGAAGGCAAGGTCAGGTTGATATTGCTCTGAGAGTACTCCCTATCGTTGTTACCTGCCTTCTGAATATTCTTCTCCCAGCGCTTTCCTCCAACGTTGACAACCCAATGTGTACCTTCTTTGTTCCGAGCATCATGCCTATACCAAACCGATACCTGCGCTTTGTTACAACGGTATCCGGACTGGATCGCCATTGGCGCGCTTTTCGAGAATGGCTTCGTCTTCTTCGAAGTGCCTGCAAGTGTCTTGCTTGTCGACCACTCTTCAGCCGGAGGTGCGTCTATCTGCACACCGTACGCATCGCCGATCTCACGGTAATTAATGGCCTCTCTTGCATCGGGGTCATTATATCCGATGAGGTCATCGGAGTTGTGCAGACCGAATCGAGCAGCCGGGCTTTCAGGCATGGTCATGCCATCATCAACTCCCACACTCGCCTTCTCTAGCGCCCTTTGTTCGAGAACCGCTCTGTAGAAACGTGCTGGTTCAGGTATCAAGAACTCCACCATTAAGCGAGTGCCATAGTTCACTAGGCGATTGGTGTAGAGAATATCAACCCAACGGTAAATGCCGGTCACATGATCCTCCCCTCCCCGATTGTCAAAGCCATGTCGATTGTTCTCTTCGTACTCTTGTAGGATTTTCGATGTTCGCTTCGCTGTTGTCTTTTGCAGAATGCGTTCGAGTGCCGACGCCGTTACTTCCTCTGCATAGGTTTTGGCTTGACTGTCGGAGACAGATGCCGCGTTCGATGAAGCGATATCCAAGTATCCATCGGCAGAAACCGTCACACTTCCACCGTAAGTAGCCGAGACTCCAGCGGCGGCTCCGCCGCCTATATCGTTCGCTTTGTCGATCACTTCCGCAACTTCGGATTGCATCTCGTTACGTGTTGCGGTCGCTGTGTCCGTTTGGTTCTCTACCTCGAATTCCGTTACATCTTCGGTGCTGGTCTCGGTAGAGTTCAGACTTCGTGTATGACGCTCTTTATACTCTCTGGCCAAGATGTTCTCAATGTGCGACACTTCACCTGGCAAATAACAGCAGACCTCCTGTTCAACCCGTCTGAACACACCAATACCCAACCGATTCACCCCGAACAGTTCAACACGATCGTTCGTGGTATCCTTCTTCGGCTCCTCGGGAATAGTGTCCACGGGATCCTTACCAGGATCCTTCACTACGTCCGTGCAACCGTAAAGCAACTCACTGGTAGCCATTCCAGCGTGTCGGAACTCCCTACGCTCTCCGGTACTTGTTATGAACCTACCAGCAAATACAAACTCATCCCCAGGGTTGATGCGAAGACGTTTATTTCGGAACAGGGGAACATCAAGGTACATGCCTTCCTGAGCAGGAATGGCATCTAGGGCTACCTTTCCCAACTCACTTCCGTTGACCCAAAGCGCGAATTGCGCCTTTCCGATTGAAATACTTGGTCTTGGCAACATGATCGTCCAATCAAGCTCGGCAACACCATTATCGGCAAACTCGAACAGAATACCATAGCAATAATCACGTTTTGACTTCGTATCATCTGCTCGGGTAAGGTCTTTCAGCCTCCGGTGCTCAGCCTCCAATTCACGATCCAGATCGGCGGTAACCTTACCTATGCTAACATCCTTTCCTTTCTTCAAAAAATCCTTTGTACGCGTTGAGAGTTTCACGCTACGGGAAGTGGCTACCTTGCCAGCTGGCTTTGCAGAATCGATATCCAGAACTGCCAGTTCATCCTTAACCGTGCTCAGGTCGGCCACTTTCTTTTTTGATCTCTTGGCAGCCGTATGTCTGGACAGGCTCTTCGTAAAAGCACTATCAGCACCACGGTAACTAGCCGTCCCTGTAACGTTCTTCTCCACGGAGAAAACCTTGGGGAGAACCACTTTGGCCTTCGCCAATCGTTTTACATAACGTCGAATCTTCTCACCATCAGGAAGGCTTTCGGTTTTATCCGCTCGTCCGGAGAAAAGTTTGGCTTTGCTCACCATTTTAGACGCCGTTATTCGCACTAGGAAATTGTGTGCCCTGATCATTTGGATGGCCGCCTGCCGCACAGAAGGTTTGTCTTTGGCAATACACTGGTAGAACAGGTTATCCCAGCACGCCAGTAATTGCTTGTTCGACAAGGGTTTAATATCTTTTAGTTTAGACTTCCATTCCTCATGCGTCAGCCCCGTACGATTTCGGACGATCCAATGTGATAGATCATACAAATCCTCATTTACTGCACGTACATCTAGGTATCGCTTCCAAGGGCTGAACCCACTGCTTCGTTCTCGGATCATCGCGCGAGCAGCGATCAGGTCTTCGGTCTTGATACCCTTGAGGAAGTGTCCTGAGCTTTCGTCAGGATGATAAATGAACCCGACCTCTCTTTTGACTGGGTCGATAAGCTGTGGGGTTCGCAATGATATGAACCGAAATAATTCGGTTATGATCGGAGGTGGCTTTTTCATAAATTGTACGTGTTATTTAAGTTGTGAACGATGCTTTGCGCATACGTGTTGAATCCGGTTCTGCCCTCTTCGGGAACATCCAGCGATCGAGGTAGCGACTTGCGATGCCACTCCACCGACACCCTCATGGTGCCGGCCTTCAGATGATGTGTAGCTGTAGAGAACACCCACGATGTCGTGTTCTTACAAGTTGATGTTGATCGAACCATTACTTTCATTGGTGGCTGCTTTCAGGGCAGCATTAATGTCGACAAATCTTGGCAGCGTCATCACACTGTACAACCACCGAAATCCTGATTCATTACGGGATTATTCCTAGACCAGGAAAGGGGTTTTTCCTGTTATTCGCCATTTGATATGTCACTTCACCTTCGGATAGCAGCTGTTCCGCCCAAACAAGATTCAAACGTCAATGTTCTAGGTCAACACTTTACATTAGGTTTGGAACATAAAATTCTAACCGAACCAAAACGATGAGAACTCCTAAACTTCTAATTCTATTACTTCTATTCATACTCGGGTTCCTCGCAGGAAGATATACCGACCTCCCAAAGACGTTCGACCCATGCTCAAATGAAAAGGCCCTGCTCGCGTCGATGCAAGACATGGGCGATACCGATCTCCGTGATTGCCGACGTAAGGACACGGTTTGTTGTGAAACGACAGCGTATGATCAAATGACACTTGATCAACTGAAATACTATGCGTGTATCTATCGCGACTTGGATTGGCCGCTGACATCGCAATTATACTCAAACCCCGCCTACTCCGGGTACAAGACCTACTCCCCAACCACGGTGTATGAAGAAGTGGCAGAGATCCCCGGTTATGCTGACGTGGACGGCGGTCCTTTCGACGCACGGTTCATGGACATACCGATAACCGAACTGCAAAATTATCTCTGCAGAATTAAAAACAGTAACGAATATCAAGAAGCTGGTACGGGAGGTTCAGGTGCACCGAACACCATCCGATTCTACTATATCAAGTATCCGACTGCCTCCGAAGAATACTATGACGAGGCTATCGACCCTTCGTTCTATGGAAGGCACTCTTTGGCTATGCTTCCGGCATATGTGCTGAAGAATGCCGCTGGCGATGAAATCGACGAGCAACGGGAGTATTATGAGTTGACGCACCCAGGTGTGCCTCTACCAGAGTCTGCGATCCTCTCACCGTCGACGATCGCCAACCACAACATCATATGTCCTCCGTTCACCGGGTGTTATGAAAAAGGTGACCCGAACAACACCATCGCTATGGAGATCGATCTGAGCGGACCTTGTGTTGTGCCGGAATCTGACGAATAACACGTGCAACTCAAATGCCCCTTATCTTCTACTTCATATGGAGTGTTGAACTGATCGCCTTGTTGAGCATGCTTGTATACCTCTACAAGCATCGCTCACAGGCGGGCATGATCCTTATCACTGTTCTGAGCATCGCCTTCCTTAGCGAGTCATTATCGTTGTTCAGGATATCTCCTGCCAGCCAAGAGAATCTGAAACGTGACTTGACGATCTTTTTACAATGGAGTGGATATCTAGTCGCCTTTATTTTTCTATTACGCGGATTGAAGCGTAAACTCGTCTGGGTTTTCTTAACCCTGTACGTTCTTAGCACGCTTGCTTTCGTACTGGCAAAGTGGCAC
>CAZPEQ010000044.1:0-11210 GCA_964585605.1 uncultured Weeksellaceae bacterium
ACACAGAAGTATATATCGATGGCAATACAACCCCTGTTACAACACTTTTCGCGGGCCAAGTGTACCGACAAGACATGGACTATCTGGATGCTTCGGCAGATAATTCCACCTTCATTTCTGCGTCTAAACCGGTTTACGCTATCCACGTAACCGGTTTCGGATGTGAACAAGGCATGGCGATATTACCCCCACTTAACTGTGCAGGTAGCCGTCAATTGAGTTTTACCCGATCCACAGCTGAGGCCTTTTACCTCAATCTTCTCGTACGGGCAGGGTCTGAAGATGACTTTGTCGTGACCGGGCCTGGAACGGCTGCGATCAACGCCAGTTCATTCATCACCGTACCAGGAACAGCCGGAGAATGGATGGCTGCTCAGATCCAGTTCAACAGTACTGAGGTTCCGGTGAATCAAGCCTTCATAGTAGGCAACACAACTGACGTATTCTCATTAGCCATCATTAACGGTGGCGCCACCAGCGGCTGTAGGTATGGTTTCTTTTCCGAATTTGCGGGAAGGATAATCGTTGACGCCGGGTCTGACCAAGATCTATGTGTCAACGAAAATGTAACACTGGCGGGTTCTGTTACTGGCGGGAGCACAACAGGAATTTGGACCTCAACGGGAGGAGGCTCATTCAGCCCTTCCGATACCGACCTGAACGCCACTTACTTACCTAGCTTGGGTGACCAAGCTCTTGGAACCGTGACCTTCACGTTAACATCTACAGGTAACTGCACTCCAGAAAGCGATGAGGTTGTTGTGAATTTTCAGCAATTGCCAATCGCTGATGCAGGTACTGATCAAGACATTTGTTCCAATAATCCCGCTGTAAGTTTATCCGGAAGCGTCTTAAATGCAGTAAGCGGTGTTTGGTCCGGTGGTGCAGGAATGTTCACCCCATCTAACGCAAGTTTAAATGCAAGTTATACGCCAACTCCAGCAGAGATAGCCTCAGGCAGTATTACCCTTACCTTAACTACAGCTGGCAACGTAGATTGTTCAGCTCAATCGGACGATGTGGTAATCACATTCACCAATTCTCCAGCGGCAGATGCGGGAACAGACCATGTACTTTGTTCGAATAATCCGTTGGTTTCTTTAAGCGGATCGGTCACCGTTGCCACAGGAGGCATTTGGTCTGGTGGAGGAGGGACATTTGACCCGAGCACAACCAATTTAAGTGCAGATTACACTCCTTCCGCCGCGGAGATATCAGCAGGTAGTGTGATCCTCACCTTAACCACAACAGGTAACGGGAATTGCTTACCTGAGACCGATCAAGTATTAGTAACCTTTACCGATGCGCCGACCGCCGTTGCGGGAAATGATATCACAGTTTGTGAGAATAATTCCGCTGTTGTGCTGAATGGTTTCGTAACGCTTGCTAGTGGAGGTATCTGGACAGGAGGAACGGGGACATTCGACCCCGATCAAACAACTCTGGGAGGTGCTTATCATCCATCCACCTCAGAAATAGCCGCTGGCAGTGTAACCCTTACACTGACCACTACTGGAAATGGAAATTGCTTGGCCGACAGTGATGACCGGACCATAACTATAACACCTGCTCCAGTAGTAGATGCTGGCACGAATGGAACCGTATGCGCAACGGGCGGACCTATCGCGTTGAACGGATCGGTCACCGTTGCAACTGGAGGTCTTTGGTCTGGAGGTGCAGGAACATTCACACCAAGCAATAGTGCATTGAACGCTACCTATCAACCAACCCCAGCTGAGATCGGTTCTGGTGGGATAACCTTATTCTTAACGTCTGTGGGTAATGGTAACTGTGCTTCCAACACGAACGATGTAACGTTTGGCATCACACCCGGTGCTACGGTGGATGCAGGAGCTGATCAAACACAGTGCGCAAATGACCCAGATGCGACATTGAACAGCATCATCACTATCGCAACAGGTGTTCAATGGACAGGAGGAACTGGGGCGTTCTCTCCTGCAAGCAACGCCCAGAACGTCACCTACACGCCATCTGTCACTGAGATAGCCTCGGGGTCGGTCATACTGACCGCGACCACTACGGGTAATGGAACATGCGCGGCAGCTTCAGATCAAATACAACTCAATTACTCGGTGGCTCCAACTGCTAATGCAGGTGCTGACGTAAGCGTAAGCTCAAACAATGCGGACGTGACACTCAATGGAAGCCAAACATTGGCAACAGGTGGCATATGGTCTGGGGGTGTTGGTATTTTCAATCCAAACAACACAACCCCCAGTGCGATCTATTCTCCTACCGCAGGCGAGATCGCGTCTGGAAGTTTAACACTGACGTACACCACAACGGGAAATGGCGATTGCAACGCGGCCAGCGATCAAATGACGATCACCTTCTCGGCCGCTCCAACAGTGGATGCAGGTGTAGATGAAACCGTATGTGCGAACAACGCCGATGTGACACTGAACGGCACGGTCACCATTGCAAGTGGAGGCCTCTGGTCTGGTGGTGGAGGTTCTTACACACCCAATAACACAACCCTTAATGCCATTTACACGCCATCAGCAGCGGAACTTGCCGTTGGAAGTGTAACACTGACATTAACCTCAGTAGGTAACGGGAACAGCAATCCGGTATCGGATCAGATGACCATATTGATCACACCCGCCCCGACCGTGGATGCAGGCATAGACCTAACAAGTTGTGCCAATGCAGCAACCGTAATCTTATCCGGTGCGATCAACAACGCCACCGGCGGCATCTGGAGTGGTGGTTTGGGGGCTTTCGACCCAAGCAACACCAACGTTTCCGCTAATTACACACCCACACCCGGAGAGATCACAAATGGGTTAGTAACGTTGACATTGACCAGTACAGGAAATGGGGATTGCAATGCGGTGAGCGACCAAGTGACCATTACTATCGACAATGCCCCGATCATATCCGCGGGTAGTGATATATCTACATGCGGCAACAACCCAACAGCTTCCTTGAACGGGTCCATTGCCAATGCTACAGGTGTTATATGGAGTGGTGGTACGGGTATCTTCTCACCTAGTATAACCGCGCTAAGTCCCCAATACACACCATCGACCAGTGAGTTATTGAACGGTTCTGTCACCCTCACGATAACATCAACAGGAAACGGAACATGTGTAGCAGAAAGCGACGACGTTTTATTGGTCTTTTCGCAAAGCCCAACTGTTGAAGCGGGCGCGAATCAAACGGTTTGCGAGCATGACCCTACTGTTACACTAGCTGGCTCTGTGACAATCGCAACTGGAGGTGTCTGGACCGGAGGATCAGGAACGTTCTCCACGAACAACACCGACTTAAACGCCAGCTATACGCCAAGTCCCGCGGAAATTGCATTGGGGCAAGCAACCCTAACGTTAACTAGTACTTCAAACGGTAATTGTTCTCCTGAATCAGATCAAGTAACGATCAACATCATTGCATCCCCCGTTGCAAATGCGGGTGCAGACCTATTCGTATGCGCGAATAATCCTGAGGTTCAACTAGGCGCCTCCGTTACCGGAGCTGGAGGAGGCCAATGGAGCGGTGGTGCAGGTACGTTCACCCCAACGATCACTTCCTTGAACGCGGTATACACACCAACTCAAACAGAAGTGGATGCAGGATCATTGACATTGACATTGACCTCTATTGGTAACGGAACATGTACCGCGGTCACTGATGATGTACAAGTGACCTTCACAACACCACCCACTGCAGATGCGGGCACTCCTGCATCTTTCTGTGCGAACAACGCAGACATTGCACTTGCAGGAACAGTCGCAGTCGCAACCGGAGGAACATGGAGCGGTGCACAAGGCACATTCATTCCTGACAACAATGCACTTAACGCAACCTACACCCCATCGCTAGGGGAGGTTACGGCCGGATCGGTTTCCTTGGTATTAACCACTACAGCCAATCAAGGTTGTGCAGCGGTGCATGACACCATCACCTACACATTCACCCCAGCTCCAACTGCACAAGCAGGCATGGATACAAGCATCTGTGCATCATCTGCTCAAGTGCAACTTGCTGGAGCCGTTACCTTAGCCACCGGAGGCTTGTGGTCCAATGGCAGTGGTACTTTCAATCCAGGCCCAGGAGGCTTGAACGCAACATACAGCCCAAGCATAACAGAAGTAACTGCAGGTGGAACTACCCTATTACTCACGACCGTTGGAAATGGTAACTGTAATGCGGTTGTTGATTCATTGCGCATCACGATCGATCCTGATCCCGTGGTCAATGCAGGACCAGATCAACTGATCTGTAAGAACGATCCAGTATTCCAACTTGCAGGCTTCGTTGGCAATGCTCCGGGAGGAATCTGGACTGGCGGAGCAGGAACATTTTTCCCTGCAGCAAGTGCATTGGTAACCCAATACGACCCAACTCCTGCTGAGATCCAATCAGGAAGTATTACACTCACATTGAACTCTACTGGCACGGCCATTTGTTCCAGTGTAAGTGATCAACTCACAATCACGTTCACCGATTCACCTGTCGTTGACGCAGGGCCTGATATGGCCATTTGCATGAACAACGCCGAAGTGCAATTGCAAGGAGATGTGATCAACGCAAGTGGAGGAACATGGACAGGAGGTTCTGGCACATTCACTCCATCGGTGAACGTACTGAGTCCGGTGTATACACCTACCGCTTCTGAAATAGCGTCTGGCACGATCAGCTTAATGCTTACATCTACGGGCAATGGGAACTGTATTCCCGTGCAAGACACAGTGAATTTCACCTTTACTCCTGCTCCTATCGTTAATGCTGGAGTCGATCTAAACGTATGCGCCAACGCACCAACCGTGCAGTTAGACGGGTCGATCACCACGGCTACTGGTGGTAGTTGGTCTGGCGGCCTGGGCACCTATAGCACATCAGCCAACGACCTACAAACTTCTTATACCCTTACTCCATTTGAAGTTCAATCCGGATCCGTCGTACTCTCCTTATCGAGCACTGGAAATGGGAACTGTATTCCCGTGCAAGATCAGGTAACGATAACCGTAACACCTGCTCCTGTTGTTGATGCGGGACCTGATCAAGTGATCTGCGCGAACAACCTAGATGTACAATTAGCAGGTAGTGTTCAAGGAGGATCCACAACCGGTTTGTGGACGACAAGCGGCACCGGTTCATTCTTTCCAAACGCCGCAACCGTTAACGGCATATATCAAGCCTCCGCGCAAGATTCGCTTGCAGGAGGTATTGTACTGACACTAAGCTCAACCAACAATGGCCTTTGCGCTGAAGAAGTTGACCAAGTGGTCATTGACATTCTGCCGAATGCACTTGCCGATGCAGGGGTCGACCAGAGCGTTTGTGCAACGGAACCAAGCATTCAATTGAACGGAAGTATTGCGGGCAATGCTACTCAAGGTTTCTGGGTTACGAATGGTGCCGGATCATTCTCTCCAGACTCAAGTCAAGCCAATGCAGTATACCAGATAGCGGGCACTGATCTTCCGCTAGGAACATTAACCTTCACGTGGACGATCAACAGTTGCGATAATGCCTCTGACGTATCTGAAGTCACATTGATCGCACCGTCAGTTGCAAATGCAGGAATTGATCAGGTTACATGTGTTACCGACTTAGATATAATCGTTGGAGCAACGATCGGCGGAGCATCATCCACTGGAGTGTGGAGCACACTAGGAACAGGGAATTTCATCTCAGGTCCTACCGCACTCGCTAATATTTACCAAGCCTCAGCCGCGGATTCATTGGCCCAAGGAGTGGACTTGATCATTACAGCAACCAACACCGATGTTTGTACACCAGCTTCCGATACAGTCCATATCGACATCTTCCCTTTCGCAACAGTAGATGCAGGGCTAGACGAAACATTCTGCGCCAACAACGTTAACCTACAATTGAACGGCGGCCTCACGGGTAACGCAGATGTACTCTTATGGAGCACAAGTGGTAACGGAATATTCGCACCGAACGCAAGTGTTTTAACACCGATCTATATTCCAAGTCCAGCGGACACTGCTAATGGTCAAGTAACCCTTACACTCGCTGCGGTCAATAGTTGTAACAGTGCGAACGATGCAATGGATCTTACGCTAACGCCGGCTCCTTTCGTTCATGCTGGTCCAGATCAAGTATTCTGCAATTTGGTGACTCAGTTCAACCTCGATGGTATTGTAAGTGGCATAACACAAACTGGAGAGTGGTCCACAACTGGAACTGGTGTGATCGCCAATCCGGCGGCACTGAGCACCACTTACACCGCAAGTCAAGCTGATATTGACGCAGGCCGTATCGACCTGTCCTTGATATCTGTAGGCAATGGCAACTGCAATGCGGTCATTGATGAAATGACCATCTTCATAACGAATGGTTTAAGCGCATCGGCAGGGCCTGACCAACAGGTATGCATCAGCTCAGATCATGCACAATTACAAGGAAGTATTATCGATGGCCCTCCTGCTGGCCAATGGGCCACCACTGGTACGGGCACATTTGCTCCAACTCCTGATGTACTGAATGCGCAGTACTTATTCTCGGCAACAGACATTGCCAATGGTTCTGTGATACTAACCTTAACCAGTACAGAGAATGGCAACTGTGTGGTTGTACAAGATCAAATGGAACTCACCTTCGGCAATGCCAGTTTCGCATTCGCTGGTGAGGATGTCACGGTATGCGCTAACAACCCGATCGCCCAGCTTTCTGGTAACTTTAGTGGTGGCGCTCAGGGTGGTGTATGGTCAACTACAGGAACCGGTTTCTTCGGAAATACCACTGACCCGAACACAAGTTACACCCTAAGCAGTGCCGATATTACAGCTGGAGGTGTTGATGTGACGTTCACAACGGTAACAGATGGAACGTGTGCAGTAAGTAGCGACAACGCCACCATCTCTGTAGATGAAATTCCTGTTGCTTTTGCGGGAAATGATTTGATCGTTTGCACCAACGACCCGGTACAATTAAGTGCAAACATTACCGCTGCAAGTGGCGTGAATTGGAGTACAGACGGAACGGGAACTTTCCTTGACCAGAATGCATTGATCACACTTTACTTCCCAAGCGCATCAGATAGTATTGCCGGAACCATTACACTTACCGCAACGACAACCGGCAACGGTGCGTGTAACGTAACCAGCGACGAGCTGATCGTAAGCTTTGGTAGCTTACTTATTGCGAACGCAGGAAATGATGTAACGACCTGTAGCACTACACCCGATGTGCAATTAGCCGCAACGGTTTCAGGAACGACAAGCGGTACATGGACGACAAGCGGTACGGGGTCTTTCGCTCCGAATGCTGCCGATCTTAACGCGGTATACATCCCAGGCGCAGCCGATTTTGTGATCGGTGATATTAACCTTATGCTGACCACGACCAACAATCAAGGTTGTCCGGCTGGCGTTGATACGCTTGTCGTTTCTTACCACGTTCCCCCGGTAGTTAACGCGGGGCAAGGTGTCATACTTTGCGATGGATTGGAAGATGTGGCGTTGAACGGATTCGTTCAAAATCAGCAAAGTCAGCAGTGGTTCACCACAGGATCCGGCACATTCAGCCCTTCAGACACCTCTGCGATAACCGTGTATTCGCCATCAGTGAATGACAGTATTGTAGGCGGTATTCATGTAATACTCACCGCTGCAGGCACCGGAACTTGTTCCAGTACAACAGACTCCTTATTCATTGACATTGGGCCTACCCGTGTAGCAAACGCAGGCAACGATCAAGTACACTGTGCCGATGGAAGCGACATTGTCTTGAACGGAACCGTTGAAGGCGTTAATTCTGGCGTATGGAGCACAAGTGGAACGGGAACATTCAACCCAAGCTCGACAGACCTCAATGCTGTCTATACGCCTAGTACTACTGATTTGGTCTTTAACCAACTGAGTTTTGTGCTCAGTACTACGAACAACGCAGGTTGTCCAGCGCATAACGATACGGTGGCAGTAACCTTGGAACAGGTAGCTCAGGTAGATGCAGGATCAGATGTAAATACGTGCGACGCATTGCAAACCGTTGCGTTGAACGGGTCATTCAATTTTGCCAGTGGCATTGAATGGACAACTAACGGTACAGGTAGCTTCACTCCAGATGCGTTCAGCCCGAATGCGATTTACCAACCAAGCATTGCAGACACCTTACTACAACAAATAAACATGGTACTGACCAGTACAGGAGCAACAACCTGTGCAGCTGTTTCAGACACCATGACCATATCGTTCGTTAACCCGCTTGCCCCCGCATTCAACTTCAGCAATGCATGTGCCGGAACTCCAACCGCATTCAGTGATGCAAGTGTCGTTACAAACGGTACGATCATCGCGTGGAACTGGACGTTTGATAACGGTTCAACGGCATCAGGGCAAAACGTGTCATACACCTTCCCTAGTTCCGGACAATACGTCGTGAGTTTAGATCTTATCGCCCAAAACGGTTGTACATCACGCATAGAACAAGTGGTGGACATATTGGCGGCCCCAACGGCAGGCTTTGATTTCATTGGCGAACCGTTCACGGGTCAGGAAATCACCTTCACCGATCTTTCTTTTGGAGCCACCAGCTGGCAGTACGATTTCGGCGATGCTATTGGCGGTTCTCTAGACCAAAATCCGGTATACCAATTTCCAAATGCGGGTCAGTTCGTTGTTGTACAAACAGCTACCAACTCAGCAGGATGTACTGATCAAGATTCAGCGCTGATCGTAATTGGCACCAAAGAGATATTCCCTCCTAAGTTGCCTAACGCCTTCTCACCGAATGGCGATGGGGTCAACGATGTTTTCTTCGTTCGCGGAGGGCCTTTCGAAACAATCGAACTAAAGATCTATAACAGCTGGGGAGAGTTGATCTTCTTCACGATAGATCCGGAGTTCGGCTGGGATGGAATGCATGATGGAAAGCCAGCCATTAATGGCGTTTACGTCTATACGATTAACGCCGTAACGGTGGACGGCAAAACCCATACCCGCTCAAGCAAAGTCACATTGATAAGATGATAAGACAGAATTATATAACCGTTTGTTGCTTGAGTGCCAGTCTGTGCTTTGCGGTGAACGCAAAAGCCCAGGATGCCCATTTTTCGCAGTATGATGCCGTAGCGTCTATTACAAATCCTGCATTAACCGGCATGTTCAAAGGATCCGACTTTCGCATGAGTACAGACTTACGCAGCCAATGGAGTCAACTATCCAGTAACTTCCTTACCACGGCATTCGCTTATGAGGCGAACGTGAACGACCAGTTCGGGTTTGGTGGATACATAAGCAACTTCGACCAGGCGGGCATGCTCACTACATTTCAGGCAGGCGCAACAGCAGCGTACAATGTTGCAGAGGATAACGCTCCGTATACCCTATCAGTAGGGGCGAATTTGGGTATTATCTACAAGAAAGTGAACGACGCCGATCTGCTGTTCGATGCGCAGTACGACGACGGTTTCTTTAACTCCGATATTCCTTCAGGCGAGTTTTTTGAAAAGCGCGGACGTCTGATGCCAGAGGTATCCTTAGGTATCGCGTATCGATCCACGAACGCAAAGAAGACGTTCAACCCTTTCGCCAATTTCGGTGTGTTCCATGTAACTACTCCAGACGAAGCGATCTTGCGCGTTACGAAAGCAGACCTGCCTATACGTTGGTCTGCTGTGTTAGGAACACATGTTGATGTAAGCGAAGAACTACGAATTTCACCTACCAGCTTGGTCATGATCCAACAAAGCGCAATGCAGATCAACATCGGTTCAATGGGCCAGTACAAGCTCGGCAATGGTGTATACAGCGCCATATTCGGTGCAGCTTACCGATTTCGCGATGCGGTCATCGCACACGTAGGTTTAAAGCACCGTAACAATGTTTACCGCATCAGCTACGACGCAACTACCAGCGGGCTAAGCCAGTTCAACAATAACCGGGGTGCGTTTGAATTCTCAATCGTTTACTACGGAACGCATTCGGGAAGGCAAGGAAGAACGGAGAAGCAGGCGTTCTAGAAGAACCTTCCCGCCACCTTTTCTAACTTTCAAATCCATCGTTCTCCGAAGGATATGATTGCTCCCTTTGAAGCCTCTTTAGGCCTAACCGCCCTAAAAACGTAGATATGACCTAGACCTATAGAGCAATGTCCAAAGGTCGTGAAGGAATTATACTATTCCTGATCGGCTATGTTGGTCGTGGGCTTCTGAGCCTTGTTCTTAGTTGATCCTTCAGGATCCATCACCCTTTTCTCCATAGGATCAGTAAACTCTCTTTTCTCCAGCAAATCTGAACAGTGAATACAATTAGAGGAGAATAATCCGTTCTCAACAGTTATTTATTCCTCCACTTCTTGGGCGGTACGAGAAAAATACTCCCACCCATCTGAAACGCAGGACTTACTCCGCCTACGATGATGTCATCTCCCGCTTCAGGTCCCAACACATCTACCAGATTCAACCGATAACCGAAACGCATACCTGCCTCAAACCCGACCCACAGGAAATCGTGGACCTGTCGTTCGTACCTGACCTTGGAGTGCATTTCCAATCGTTCTAAGAAGTAGGTACCCTCAACGCCGTTAAGCGATAGGTCCACATTGTAATTATCTGACTTGAACTGGTTCATTAAATACCAAATGTTCCCCTCATTCTGGTTATAGCGAAGTTTCGCACTGGCAGGCAAATTCAGTTCGATGCCCCATTTGGAGTTGAACGTTCTGTTGTAAACGAAAATGGGGAAAACACGTGTATTGCCAAAACGACGATTAATACTGATCCCAAAACCATACGCCAAACGCTCTGATCTCTTAACGCCGTACAATAAGCCTAATCCATAATTCAACAACTGCTGAGAGGAATTATCGCCAACTACCCGTTGGCTCCAAGAAATGTTCAATTTGGTATAGTACCAATGATTGCCTCTGATCGGCTTAAGGCCGTACAAGGACAAGGAAGAACTTTTCAGCAATTGGTCATCTATCCTTGCAATGCTGGAATTTTGGTCCAATTCACCTTCATTCTCCAAGCCGTAGCGTTCTTCTTGTTTTGAAAACCCCACATACATTTTGAAGCCAGGCCTGTGCCATAACGGCAGGCGCACTTTGCCAAATAACTTCCGGTTTCGCTGAACATCGGTATCAAAGTCTTCGGCATTGTTACGAAGCCCTTGCCCCCTAAGATCATAATCCGCCGCACTGAAATAGTTGATTTCCAGGCCTTTTGGCGGGCCTTGGCCCAATACTCCTGGTAAACAGTACGCGGCCGTGTC
>CAZPEQ010000045.1:0-11131 GCA_964585605.1 uncultured Weeksellaceae bacterium
ATGGCTCAGTGGTTCATTGATATTGCTATCTGGCAATAAGATATTGGCAAAGGTGAATGTCAATAATCCATCTGCGCCCAGTTCGTATGTATACGGGTGGGAACTGGGACCCGGGATAAAGGAGCCTACTGAAACCTCTGCTGGCAACGTATCAACAACAACGACATTGAACGCCGTATCTGTGCCTGTATTCTGGAAACGGATGGTGTAGTAAAGTGTGCTGTCGTTCTGCACATCAAAGACGCCTTCAGGTGATACGAGTTTATCGTTGGGATCATAAGCACCTACGATCGTGTCGATGATGTCTATCGAATTATTGGCAAAATTGACTTCAGGCAAGGGCTGTGATACGGAAAAAGAAGCGGCCATTGGCTGCCCTAGCAACGCTACATTCGGAGTGATTTGAAAACGCGCTGTTACCGCTTCGAACCCGTATAGCGATTGCGGTGCAAGGCCACTCCATACAATAGAATCCCCGGTTACGCTTGTGGGTATGGGAGTGCCGCTCAAGTACGTTAACATCGTGTCATAATGAAGGGTAGCAGTAATACTCCCTGACGGGTCAGTACCTAGATTGCACACGTGGCCAGCCAGTGTCACTTGAAACCCCGGGCGGGGAATGGTATTTGACAACTGGGCGACCACATCCACCCCCACAGGAGGATTCACACCCACCAGCGACATGGTCCAGGTTTGGATTGAATCTTGGGCGGCAGAAAGAAAGGGCACCCAGCCAATAACAGAAGGGCCTGCAACTCGAGTATTTGGGCCATCAACAGTGAATGCGCATGAAAAGTCAGTTCCATCATATGACGTTACCGACATCGCACCATCAATGGGCCCGCCGAACAAACCACCATTACCCGCAATAACAGTTGTGTCGCCATTGCCCCCTAGAATTTGGGGGGAACCCATGTCCATTAACTCGAGGTAATCTGACAAGGGGGTTCCATCAGAAGCAACCTTGAATAGTTCTGCATTGCCCCCTGCGACCATAATCATATCCCCAGAGGATTGCTGATACATTCCACTTATAGCACCTGATCCAAAACCAGCATCGTAGGTGTTACCTGATTGGTGGTTTCCTTGGGCATCCAGTACTACATATCCTGGCTTTGAGTTTTGCACACTAGGCGTTTGGGAGAAGCCTCCAACCAGGATAGAGCCGTCATTCCTTTCCAACAGCGATTCTATCTGCAGGTTCTCTCCTGCGGGGAAATCCATTGTCCCGGACCAAAGGATGGCGCCCGTGCTGTCCATCCTGCACACGCCTGCACCTGTAGAATTATTTCCCGGGAAAACATGATGAAAACCGAGAATCAAATCTTGATTTTGCGCTTGCACGATGCCTTCCAAGTCCGGGGCAGTCCCTGTCGTCTCAGCCAACGCGACCGTGCGAAATGGAATACCATTAGAATCCAGCCACGTTAACCAAGCCCTACCCGAAGTTGAATAAACAGTGAATGCGAATACAATGTTTCCATTCTGAAGCGGCAAGATCTTATCAGGGTATCCTGCACTATTCGGATGGCGTTGGTAAATACGCGCCCAAGTAATAGCCCCTGTTCCGCTTAGCTTGATCACAAACATGTTCGAATATGCATACTGCGCAACCCCAGGATCTTTGACCTGTCTGAGCCCGTATACAACTGCTCCTCCATCGGGTGTAACCCTAACATCGCTAACCCGTAAATCCACATCTCCATCGGTGGTCTGCAGCAATCGTTGCCAAACACCCGTTCCGTCATTCTTGTGTCGAGTTACCAAAACATCTCCTAAGCCATTGTAGACATTCATACCAGTAAGTATGTCTCCGTTAGGAAAAAGGTCGCCAGAATCATACGAGTTTGATTGGGTGGCTGGGGCTAGAGCAAAATTACTACAGGTCTGCGCGTTGATTCCTAAGCACAGAAAAAGAGCAATGAAAAGTGTATAGTGCTTCATGATAGTTTAAGGGTTCTCTTTGAGCAGTATAAATATATGCCGTTCGTTAAAACAAGATGAAATGTGGCAAAACATGGTTAAAAGGCAATTTACTCCTTCACAAAACGTGCAGACAAACGCTTCCCTTCCGCATCAACAAGCGTGATGATGTACTGACCCGGTGTGAGCGCATCCATGGGAATGATGGCACGTTCAACAAAGTAATCTGCGCGGCTGCTCTGCATTAAGCGGCCATCTACTGAATAGATCAGCAGTTGCTTGGCTTGAAAATCCGCTGGTTTTTCGAGTGTTAAGTAGTCTGCAACAGGAACTGGGTAAACACTTAGTTCATTGTTCTTGAACACCACCGGTACGCTGTTTACGATGCCGTATGAAACGATCGCTGGCGGGGTATGGATGGGCGGGTTGAAGTCGAAGAAGATATCTGCTTCATTGGTGATCAAGGTGCCAATGATCAAATCAGCATCGGGTCTAACCGTAAAGCTCACCAAGCCGTGGCTTAGTGGTTCGTTGATGTTGCTGTCGGGCAATAAGATATTGGCAAAGGTGAACGTTAGGATGCCATCTACACCGAGCTCATAGCTATAGGGGTGTGAACTAGGTCCTGGAATAAATGTGCTCACGGATATCTCCGTTGGCAATGTATCAACGATCACCACATTGAACGCTGTATCTGTCCCGGTGTTCTGAAAACGAATAGTGTAGAACAGGGTGCTGTCATTCTGTATGTCAAAGACCCCTTCCGGTTCCACCAATTTATCATTGGGATCGTACGCACCCGTAATGATGTCGCAATCTGTGTAGGTGTTATTCGTTAGGGTGTTTTCAACGGAATCTTGAAACGCGACCAGTGTGGTATAAATGGTATCACCAAGAAGCGTCACGTCGGGCGGGACCTGATACTGAATCGTCGTCAAAAACGAATTCCCGGCCAACTGACCCACACCATTCCAAAACAGTGTATCACCAGACACATTTGTCGGTACCGGACTAGCCGATATATAAGAGAGTGTCGTGTCACTTACCAAATAAAGTGATACATCTCCGCTAAGGTTTGCCGCCACATTGCTCACCTGGGCCAGATAAGTACCAACGAATCCTGGCCTGAACGGTCCGGACACTATGGTTGAATTCAAATCTATTCCTGCCTGCGAGGAGCCCGAATTCTCAAACGCCATGAGCCATGAATTCAACGTTTCCGATGACCAAACCAATGAGTCTCCAGGTAGGTTACTCCATGTAAAAGGAGTAACAGCCGCGTACGCCGCCGCAGGGCTTGAGCCGTGGGTGCAACTAAAATTTGGCACAGGAGAAGTTGAAGTAATCATTAACGACGTCCATTGCCCGTTCAAAAGACCACTCCCAGCATAATAAACCGTATCACCCACCGAACCAATGATACCATTTTTATAATAGCCAAAGTAGGTCATACCAACCGTATCACTATCCCAATACTCCCCGGGAATGCCATTCACATCTATTGACGCTGGATAAACGTATTCGTCAAAAAAGAACTGATCCTCGGCGCTTACATCAACCAGTAAATCCCCGGAATCCAATCCGGTTATGTCCAGTATCGTCACGTCAAGAGCAGAATTGGTGAAATAAGCATTTGACCAGATAGAACTACCGAGTGCATCCATTTTTTGTACCGCCGGGTCGCCACTGCTTGAGAATCCCGCTAGCACCAAATCACCCGAATTGAGTTCGATTACGTCTTCTACCCGGATTTCAGGGGTGATTCCAGCGAAAGTGGGGTCCAAGTTGCCCCCTGCATCCATCTTAACTAATGCGTGTGTGGCATTTCCGCGGACCACGAAATACGTCTCACCAACAGCATTAGTGAACGACTCGGACATCATCAAATTCTCGTTCAAGGCCCCTTTCGTCAACCTTTTTGCATTGACAGGAACACCCATTGAATCCAGCCAAACGAATCCGGTCGACTGCGGACTTGAACAGATGAAACCTCCACCAGGTAAAGGTGTGGGCGTGCCAATAGCGATAAACGACATTGGCGCCGCTTGGTAAATACGCGCCCAGACAAAATTCCCTGCGCCGTCCAATTCCAGTCCGAAACTATTCGTTGAAATGGGATTATTATCTCTATTTCCCGTCAGAACGACTCCGCCCCCAGGAGTCACATTAGCCTCAATACCAAATAGGCCAATATTCGGATCCAGAGGTTTGAGTGGCCTGATCCACAAGGTGTTTCCAGCGCTGTCGAACTTTTTCGCCAAAAGTGTCGACTTACTATTTGTACCCCCGCCCAGCAGACTTACCGAAATCTTGTCCTTATTCGGCAAAACACCCGTCCATTCAAAAAAGTCGCCCCCAGGAACCACTGCAATGTCCTCTACGCTACAATTCTGCGCGAACAACCCGCCTGAACCAATAATCAACATAAGGACTAACTGTATTCTTTTTATCATCTCAGTCAATTCTAGAATGCAATAAACACCAAATTATAGACGGGCGACCCATCAATACGGTTGCCTTTCAGCCCTCACAATTATCAAACTTTACTCAGCTTAAGCATATTACTCATGCCCTTTTCTGCAATGGGCATACTGGCGATATTGACAACAAAATCTCCTTTTTCAACCAAGTCCTTGCGGCGTAATTCGTGTTTGATGTCCGAAATGGTGTGATCGGTACTGATCATTTTGTTGTAGAAATGACCACGTACACCCCACACTAAGTTGAGCGTACTTAAAATCTGCCGATTACTGGTGAAGGCAAAGATCATCGCCCTTGGCCGCATACTACTGATCTTGTATGCCGTATACCCAGAATGGGTCATGGTAACGATGCCTTTCACATCAACACGATGTGCCAAGCCAACTGCCGCCGTGCAAATGGCATCTGTTGTTAGCCGTTCATCTTCGTTGAGGTTGGAACCCGGCATGTCATATAAGCCCGGGTAAGACTCTACCTCAGTTAAGATCTTCTTCATGGCCTGAACAACTGCCACAGGATGTTTGCCAACCGATGTTTCGCCCGAAAGCATGACCGCATCCGCATGGTCAAGCACGGCATTCGCCACGTCATTGACCTCTGCCCGGGTGGGCATGATGTCGTTGATCATGCTCTCCATCATCTGCGTAGCCACGATAACGGGCCGCTGTTGCTGCATGCAACGCCAGATCAGGTCTTTCTGAATCAAGGGCACTTTCTGCATGGGCACCTCAACCCCTAAGTCTCCCCGTGCAACCATGATCGCGTCGGATTCCCTAATGATGTCATCAATACACTCCAGCGCCTCTGGTTTCTCGATCTTGGCAATGACCCGCGCTAAGGAACCTTTTTCCTTTATCAGTTTCTTAAGCTCGATCATGTCCTCAGCCGAACGAACAAACGAAAGGGCGATCCAATCAATGTCCTGCGTAAGAATAAAATCAAGATCCACTCGATCCTTATCGGTCAAACTAGGTAGAGACACCTTCGTGTTGGGCAGGTTAATGCCTTTTTTCGATGTTAGCGGCCCCCCATGAACAACCTTGGTGACCACTTGGGTCTTCCCATCAGTACGCACAACCTCTAGCCTTAATTTGCCGTCGTCCATGGCCACCCTTTCGGTCGGCTTCACGTCCATAGCGAATCGATCGTAGGTGGTACTCACAAGCCCATCCTTACCAACGACTTCTTCCGTGGTTATGGTCAGTTCTTGTCCCACCTCTAAGTTCATCGTGCCCTCAACAACACCTACACGCAACTTAGGCCCTTGTAAGTCTGCCAGAATACTTGTGTTCAAACCCAGTTCTTCGTCTAGCTCGCGTATTGTTTTAATGGTTTGCTCGTGGATGGTGTGATCACCGTGCGAAAAATTCAAGCGTGCCACATCAAGTCCTTCTTGCAATAACTCGCGTAACACCTCTTTGGAAGCAGAGGCCGGGCCAATAGTTCCTACGATCTTGGTTTTTCTAGTATCCATCTATTTCAATGAGGCGGAAGGCCTCGTTCCATTTCTTCGGGTCTAAAGAAAAGACAGCATTCACGAATTGCGCACGCTGAAGGCCAGAATAGTGGTCTATTTCTTCCGCATCCTCGCCATGCTGAACAAAGAACAAAAAATCGGCCTGCTTCAGTTCGGGCAACAACAGGCCAGAAGCCGTTCTGTTTTGGATCAGGGTATAACACCACTCCTGTGCGGAATTGATGCAGGCAAATTGAATTTCGCCCACGGATGAATTTCGTTTCTTCAGGTTGATACCAAGGGAGTTGTTGAGCGACCAGCACAAGCGGTAATCACGCACGTGAGAGGACAACCCGAACAGTTTTGCGGGAGGGGCAACCTCTTCATCCAGATCCAATCTTAACATTCCCTTTGCAGCCCCGCGCATGCGAAGGCAAGGGTGAAGTTAAACAGCTTGTCGCTTCGGTTTACGCCTTCTATTCTGAAGTTTTCTTAAGGCGTATTTAGCTGCTTCCTGTTCAGCGCGTTTCTTGCTTCTTCCCAAGCCGAAACCACGCATTTTCCCATCTATGAACACTTCTGCTCGAAATGTGCGTGCACCATCTTCTTTCTTTTCCTCCTTAAGCTTGAACTCTACATTCTTCTTTCGCTTTTGCCCCCACTCAAGCAATCGGCTTTTCTTGTCATTATCCGTCTTCGCTAGCTTTTCGATATCTAAGTGCTTCCCGAAAAGATCACCGACCACTTTGGCTGTTGCTTCATAGCCCCTCTCCAAATAGATGGCACCCAAAAGAGCTTCTAAGGCGTTGCCCGTTACCGAACTTGCCTTGCGGTCTTCTACGCGCATCTTGACGACCCGGTGTAGTTCTAAGTCATTCGCGAGTTTGTTCAAGGTTTCCCGCTGCACCAATCGCGCTCGAAATCGCGTTAAAAAGCCTTCTCCTTCCTGCGGATAACGCAAGTACAGCTTTTCGGCCATGACAGAAGCCAAAACCGCATCTCCCAAGAACTCCATGCGTTCATTACTCTTCGCAATGAATGCTTCTTTGTTCCCTTCCGAAATAGCCGAGCTGTGGGTGAGCGCTTGTTCAAAAAGCTTCAGATCCTTGGGCACATAACCTAGTTTTAGTCGAATCCAGGTCTTGATCGTCTTTTGCTCAGCGGTGAGCTTCGGTCCAAAGAGTGCGCCTAGCAAAATTCAACTGTCGAATTTTTTGAAGATCACGGAGGTGTTATGACCACCGAAGCCGAAGGTGTTGCTTAACGCCGCATTCACCACGCGCTTTTGCGACTTATTGAATGCGAAGTTCAGTTTGCTATCGATCTCCGGATCCGTGGTTTCGTGATTGATGGTTGGAGGAACCTCGTTATTCACCACGGCCATAATGGTTGCAATGGCTTCTACTGCACCTGCTGCACCTAGTAAATGACCGGTCATGCTCTTGGTAGATGTGATCGTTAGGTCATAAGCATGATCACCAAATAAGCGTTGTATCGCTTTGATCTCCTGCGGGTCACCAATTGGCGTAGAGGTTCCATGGGTGTTAATGTGATCAATATCCTCAGGCGACAAACCCGAATCGGCCATGGCATTCTTCATACACAGGTACGCGCCCTCACCTTCAGGATGTGGTGCCGTAATGTGGTAAGCATCGCTCGACATACCCCCACCAACGATCTCACAATAGATCTTCGCACCTCTCTTCTGCGCATGCTCGAGATCCTCTAATAGAATGCCTCCTGCACCTTCTCCTAAGACGAAACCGTCGCGGTCTTTATCGTATGGGCGAGAAGCTTTTGCAGGATCATCGTTGCGCGTGCTCATAGCGTGCAAGGAATTGAACCCGCCGACCCCGGCTTCATTCACAGCTGCTTCGCTACCACCACTCATACACGCATCAACCATACCCAAGCGGATGTAGTTATACGCATCTATCATGGCATTATTCGCAGAAGCACAGGCGGAAACCGTTACGTAAGACGGGCCACGCAGACCATGCCTCATTGAAATAACCCCGGCAGCGCTATCGGCGATCATTTTAGGGATAAAGAACGGATTGAACCGCGGCGTACCATCTCCATTCGCAAAGCCAAAACATTCATCTTGAAATGTCTTTAACCCGCCAATGCCGGAACCCCAAATCACCCCTATCCGACTCTTGTCAACCAATTCCAGGTCAATGCCAGAGTCTTTTATCGCCTGATCGGCAACTATGATCGCGTACTGCGCAAAAGGGTCTAGCTTTCGGCCTTCCTTCCGATCGAAGAAATCCATCGGATTGTAATTCTTCAACTCACAAGCAAAGCGGGTCTTGAACTTCTCCGCATTGAAGTTAGTTATGGGCGCAGCTCCGCTAACCCCACCTATAAGACCTTTCCAATAGTCTTCTAGGGAATTACCAATGGGCGTTAATGCACCCAATCCGGTGACAACAACGCGCCTCAATTGCATCATATAAGGGGATGCTTATGGGGTCACTTAGCGTTGTTCTCTACGTATTCAACTGCTTGACCTACAGTTTGGATCTTCTCCGCTTGGTCATCTGGAATAGCGATATTGAATTCTTTCTCGAATTCCATGATCAATTCCACTGTGTCAAGAGAATCCGCTCCCAGATCATTGGTAAAGCTGGCTTCAGCCTTTACCTCTCCCTCATCAACGCCAAGCTTATCGACGATGATCGAGATTACCTTTGATTTAATATCAGACATAGTTTGTTCTTTCAATGTTGAACAGGCTGCAAATAAACGATTTTGCCGTGAATTATTGCCTATTTCATGCGTATTCTACCAATACTTGTGCCAACGCCTTCCTGTTGAGATCTGGTACTTGACATTCCGCAACAGGGTATCCAATGGGGATTAGCAGGAACGGACGCTCATTCTTGGGCCTGCCCAAAACCTGCATTAAAAAGTTCATTGGGCTAGGTGTATGGGTCAATGTTGCCAATCCTGCCACATGCGCAGCCGCGATCAACATTCCTGTAGCAATGCCCACAGACTCGTTCACATAATAGTTGCTGAGCTTATTTCCATCGCCATCCAGCTCATAGATACGCTTGCAAACAACGATCAAGTATGGGGCTTCTTCTAAAAACGGCTTTTCCCAATTCGTTCGGAATACTTCCAAGTCTTTGAGCCAGGTGTCACTCATGCGGCCCCCATAGTTTATTTTCTCTTCTTCCTCAGCTGCTTCTCTGATCTTGCGCTTCACCCCTTTATCTGATATAACACAAAAAGTCCAAGGCTGTTTATGCGCTCCCGAGGGGGCTGTAGAAGCCGCTTTGATTATGTTGGCAATGACTTCTTTAGGAACATCTTCGTCACTGAACGTTCTGATCGATCGCCGTTTTTCTAAGTTCTCATAAAACTCCTGGGAACGCCGGATCTGTGCCTCTTCTTGATCTCGCTCAAAATCCAAGGTGATCAATGGCGCCAGTTGTTCATTACTAGACATGGCGAGCAAGGTAATACCTGCGCTTGGTCTTACTGATCCCACCTACCTTTGAACTTCGATAAATCATGAAGAACATTGCTGTATTCGCTTCGGGCTCTGGAAGTAACACAGAGGCCCTGATCAAGCATTTTCAGCGCAGTGCAATCGCTAGGGTGCGTTTGGTGTTGACCAACCGAAAGAACGCTGGGGTGATTGAACGAGCAAATCGGTTAGGGATTCCAGTAGAATCCACCTCCCGCGACAAAATGGCAACGGGGGAGACCTTGCAAGTGATGCGCGCTGCCGACATTGATGTAATCGTGCTAGCTGGTTTTCTGTTGAAGATCCCCGTGGATTTAATCGATGCCTTTCCGGAAGCCATCATTAACATACATCCTGCCCTACTTCCGAAGTTCGGCGGGCAAGGAATGTACGGGCACCATGTGCATGAAGCGGTATTGAAAAGTGGAGAAACCCAAAGTGGAATTAGCATTCACCTAGTGAATGCGCAGTATGACAAAGGCCGGATCCTCGAACAAGTCACCTGCTCGGTACACGCTACCGATACGGTTAAGGACCTGCAGCAACGCATTCACGCGTTGGAGCACATACACTACCCTGTCGCAGTCGAAAAATACTTGACAGCATGAATCTAGATATCTCCGAGATCGTGAGTGCCTTTTTGGTACTGTTCGCTGTGATTGATATTGTTGGAAGCATTCCGATCATCCTACAGATACGGCAGAGCGCAGGTGGAGTGCTCCCTTTACGCGCTACGTTGGTGGCTTTGGGCATTATGGTCACTTTTTTATTTGTTGGCGAGAGCCTACTTAATGTTTTTGGCGTGGACATTCCCTCTTTTGCCGTGGCCGGTTCCTTTATTCTGTTCTTCCTTTCTCTGGAAATGGTGCTGGGCGTGAAAATCTTCAAAGACGACAGTGGGGTTCCCGGTGGGCAAGGCGCCGCTGGGGCAAAGGTCCAAAGCATCGTGCCCATTGCCTTTCCTATCATTGCTGGTGCAGGTTCCATCACGACCATCTTGTCCTTGCGGGCGGAGTTCGCTTGGGAGAACATTTTAGTGGCGATCATCCTGAACGTGCTGGTGGTGTACTTGGTGATCCGCTCAAGTGAGCGTATTGAGCGTTTGCTTGGCTCGGTGGGGATCGTGATCTTGAAAAAGGCCTTCGGTGTCATACTGCTTGCCATTGCGGTACGGCTTTTCAGTTCTAACATTTCGGCACTATTCAACCCTCCCCTATGATCAAGATCTTCACCGACGGTTCTAGCAAAGGCAATCCTGGGCCTGGCGGATTTGGAACAATACTTAGGTATGGAAAACACGAACGCGAACTGTCTGCCGGGTTCCGCCGCACGACAAATAACCGGATGGAGTTGTTGGCTGTCATTGTGGGCTTGGAAGCATTGAAAAACCCGGGCAAGACGGTACTTGTTGTAAGTGATTCGAAATATGTTGTGGATGCGGTGGAAAAAAGGTGGGTTTTTTCTTGGGAGAAGAAGAATTTCAAAAACAAGAAGAACCCGGATCTTTGGAAACGGTTCTTGCGCGTTTATCGCAAACACACGGTAACCTTTCAATGGGTAAAGGGCCATGCAGGACATCTAGAGAACGAACGTTGTGATCAATTAGCTGTGGCCGCAGGGTCTGGTTCAGACCTCTTTGTGGACATGTGGTATGAAGAAAATGGTACAGATTCTTGAAGCACCTATCTTTAGCCAGCGTTAACTGTTCGATGAGTAAAAAATTTTATGCCAAGACAAGTGGTGGAGCCGAATCACTTGTGGAGTTATTGGGTGCCGGTCAAGCAAAGATCGGG
>CAZPEQ010000046.1:0-11041 GCA_964585605.1 uncultured Weeksellaceae bacterium
GAACACCTTTTGGAAGCACGGTTACGATCAGGTTACGATTCGGCAACTGGAAAAGGACATGGGAATAAACCAATTCTCTATCTACTCCAGTTTTCAGAACAAAGAGAACCTGTTCCGGCTCGTACTGAAAAAGTACAAGGCTTTCATCGAATCTGAGTACCTCGTAGCCTTGAAAAAGGACGGTGCAGGATTGGATGACATTCGGCGATTTTTGTTACACTTTTCAAATAACATTCAAACAGGGAAGATTCCGAATGGCTGTTTGATGGTGAACACCTCATCTGAATTGTCTGATGAGGACACGGCACTGCACGCGATCGTGAGCTCCTACTTTGCTTCCGTGAAAGAATCCTTCAAGAAAGTGCTTGATCAGGAAGTAAGGAAAGGTGAATTGCCATCGAATGCCGATATCGAAGGAACGTCACAGTTCCTTTTAGGAGTTGCTCAAAGTATTTCGATCATGGCCAAGATCCAAACAAAGAAGGAGATTGAGGCTTATGTACGTTTTGCGATGAGCAAGGTGCGGTAACATTTTTTTTAACCAATAACTAAGCGCTTGCTTGGTTATTATAAATCCAACGAATATGGCTCAACTACCATACATAGAACCTGAGGATGCCGATGCGGTAACCAAAGTGGTTTACGACAAAACGGTAGAGCGCTTTCAGATGATCTTGAACATCTTCAAGATCACTGGAAACGCTCCCGAGATAGCAGAGAAAATGTGGGAGATCTTTTTTGATATTCTTCAAGAAGGTGAGATCACATGGTACGACAAGGAATTGCTGATACTCAAGGCAACAAAGATGGGTGACTGTTTGTATTGTGTTACGCAGCACGAGGCAGTCAGTGCGCGATTAGGCGTTACTGCTGAGAAGCAGGCCGATATTGTAGGAGTAGAATACCAGACCAGCCCGCATTACAAGCCGAATGAAGTGGCTATTTTGGATCTGTGCGCACATATTGTGATCGATCCGAATCAAGTTCCGGACAAAGTCTGGGATGAGGTGAAGAAACACTATAACGACGGACAGATCGTAGAGATCGTAGCGACCGTTGGTGCCTATTTACAGGTCAGCAAATTTGGTGACGCCTTAGGTGTGGAATTGGAACCTGTGTGGTACGGTCATCAACCGATCCTTTTCGACAAGGAGCCGCCAAAGTCGAAAGCAAGTCAACATCATTTGGAACATTTTCTAAACCAAACACCCGTAGAATCATGAGTATCGTAAAACTATTGGAAAGATCAGAGGCGAACCCAAGTGTTCACTCGATCTATGATCGGTCTGCGAAGCACTTTGGACACGTTCCTGATCTGGTAAAAGCCATGGCGAATAATCCGACCATGTGTACTTCCATTACCAACTTCATGATCCAATCCTTGGACCAAGGAAGGATTACTTGGAAGTTTAAAGAGCTCATGATCATCAGAACCCTTCAGGTAATGAAAAGTGTTTACAGCGTGGAAGCACATAAAGCATTGGCCAAGCAACTTGGTGAAAGCGGTGATCGGATAAATAACCTAGGCAATTGGAAAACCAGCACTTCGTACAGTGCGGCTGAAAAAGCCGTGTTCGCATTGATCGAGCAGATCGCGGTTGATCCAAATGACGTTGGAGATGATTTGTGGACACCTCTTAAAGCCCATTGGGATAATGGTCAATTGCTGGAGATCACTTCTGTGATCACCACCTTCTTGGCAATAGGTCGTATTGGGGATGGACTTCAGGTTAATGAGGAAAAACTTTTCAGTCGCGCGGTCAATTGAATAACCGCACCCGGGGAATGCGCAAAGTGATTCCTCGGGTGCGATGAACGATAGAATATGCTGATATGTTTCCAGAGATGTACTTATTGATTTAGCAATACGGTACGGGTTGATTTTGGAAAAAACACCAGATAATCATTTAGATGATAATCAGCATGAATATCAAATTCTCGGTGAGGCTTGAAAGAGCCAATGTTTCTTTGATAAGTAGATGCGATCAGTTTCTTGAACTCCGATGAACGTTTGATCGGCAGCGTGGTAGCTCCAGTGAAAAGCTGATTCAAATAATATTCAAGATCACCGATTGCTGGTGGTTGTAATGGAAATGTTCTGATTACCGAATGATTGTCTTTTGCTAAATAATTTCCAGCTGCTGTGCATGTTATGAGCGTGAGCATTTCTTGCTGATAATGTGCTTTAAGGGCAGAAATATGGGTATTGTGGGCCAATACGATAGTACCGGTACTATCGTATTTCAAGTAGTTTAAAGTCTCCAGCATCAAGGTTTCCCGTAACGCTGGATTTGGGGAAGCGATTATGCGACAATATTGCTTAAGGACGAATAACGCCTTTTTATACGCTGGGTCATGGACGGAGGCAAGGCTAGATTCAAGGTCCTGTATGATTTTCAATGCTTTGTTGCTGGGTTTCTTAACGCCATTTTGAATATCGGAGATATCAACTAGCGCTGACTCTGCCCGCGCCAGTTGTTTGAGGGTCGGATTTGTTGTAGTGGGGTGTGCTCGTAAAATATCTACAGCATTTCCGTAGTCCATTATATCGTAACCAACAATAGCCACCTTATGGTCTTGATCCATATTGTATGCGCGTAGCCAATTCAAGAATGCTGAAAATGCTTCTGTTCTGTATATCCAGTAATTCATGCCGAACAAGTCTAAGCTCGCGGATCTTCCTTGAATAAAATCGTTGATAGGCTCTATGTCGTAGTAGTTTGCCTCTAGGAAGAGTGTTCTGAAGCCATTTGTAGTGATTAATCTTTTTGAAAGCTCATATCGTACGAATCGAAATTCAGCTGACCCATGGCTTCCCTCTCCAAGGCCTACCAACCCTGTCTTATCGCGCAATATGCAAGACTGAATACTATCCAGGGAAATAGATAAGGGAATACTGGTAAGGCTCAACTCGTTCAGTTGTTCAACTGATAGGCCACTGGGCGCTGAACCTTGTGCAATGCCATCGATGGTTAAATTCAGATCATCAAAAACTGCTTCTGTTTCAGCTAGGCAGAACAGTATAATGGTTTTGCTATCCTTCACGTCCACCGTTACTTCATTATGGACGAATTCTCCTGACTTATCGGAGCCAAGAGAGTAATGATTTTTACCGTCGAGTTGTACGACCAAGTGCGCTTTGTTCCTCACTGAGGAAGAGATGAAACCACTGAAGGTCAATCTTTCAAATCCGAGATTGTCGATGGAATGGAATATTTGGCCGTAGTTGGGTTCTCCGGACTCAACAAGAGAGATCGAGTACGCTCCGGCTTTTACATGGACGCTATCACGTTTGAATGTAAATCCATCCTCATTTTTCCTCCACCTGCTGGGAACATCGCCGTCATCTGAATACTCAAAATTGAGGTTCAGGTCTGGTAATTGTGCTGTCACGGGAAAAGAGGAGAACAGGAGATAAGAGATGATCAGGTATAGTTTCATGAGAACATGGAATCAACACAGTTGTATCACGATCGGTATAGTTGGGCCTATATGATAACACGCGAACACAATCTACCTAAGCAGTATCTACGAATAATTACCGAATCAAATTCACATGTCCGATCTCACTCCTACGCGTGCCATTCAATTCTCGCATGGTCACCTTCCAGATATAGGTATCGATTTGTGACAAGGTGCCGTTGTAACGGCCATCCCAAAATTCATCTGCGCTGTTCGATGCCCATAATAATTCGCCCCAGCGGTTGAACACCATGATCTCAAATTCAGCAACTTCTGTCGCAACAGCCTGAAAATAGTCATTAATACCGTCCCCGTCAGGAGTGAAAGCATTGGGCACGTAGAGCGTTCCAGCCAAGAAGGCCGTGACTGCATCTCGTGCCACGCATCCATTCGTATCGGTAAGAGCTACGGTGTAAGTGGTTGTTGATTCCGGGTTGACCAAGGGGTCAGGACAAGTCAAACAGGAGATGTTAATATCTGGTGACCAAAGCAGCGAACCATCACCCGTAGCGAAGAATTGCCCGATGTCACCGAAATCAAGTTGAACATCTAATCCGGCATCAACGGTTGGCTGTGGGAACAAGTCAACCGTCAGTTGTGCATCATCTGTGCAGCCATTCGCATCGGTAGCGGTAACGGTATATGTTGTGGCAACGGGAGGAAAGACCAGTGTGTTATCGCTAAGCGGATCCAGAACACTTGCAGCCGGATCCCATTGGTAAGTGACACCACCAGAGGCAAAAACAGGCAGGCTATCACCTGGACATATTGTATCGCTCGGCCAAGCGTTAGCCACTACGATCGGCACGAATACAAAAACACTGTCCTGTACCGAACCGCATAAATTGGTCACCGTAACAAAGTACGTGTTGCTTGTAGTTGTGGTCACTACTGGGTTTGGAATGTTCGTGGCCGATAAATCGGCACTGTTGGTCCAGCTGTATTGGGTGCCTCCGCTAACAGTCAATTCTACGGGAACACCGGTGCAGGTAACGGTGTCTTGGGTCATTGGCATTGGCGGGCCTTGCTGCACGGTCACCACCATACTGTCTAAAGCAATGCATCCAGCGGGGTCAGTGACCTGAAGTAAGTAAGTTGTTGTTACCAAAGGGCTGGCCATGGGGTTAGCTACATTGGGATTACTCAAACCTGTTGCCGGACTCCAAGACAGGTTTGCACCTATGGCACCTTGAAGTTGCACGGAATCACCAACGCAGATGCTGAGATCCGGACCGGCGTTTGAGCTAGGTGTGCTCACCACAATGGTCGTAGAAACAGTGTCGGTACTGCAGCTATCAGTGATCACAACGGAGTATGTGCTGGTTGCATTTACAGTGAATACAGGGTTGGCGATAGTTGGGTCGCTCAGGCCAGCAGTTGGGAACCACTGGTAATCCAAGCCACCACTGGCACTTAGCTGGTACACAGCTCCTGGACACACGGTGTCAGGAGGGTTGATCATGGCGTCCAATGGGTCGTATACGTTAATGGTCAAGAAAGCCGTATCACCTATCAAACAGCCGGTGGTGTCTTCTAATATCAGAGACACAATGTATGTGCCTGTATCCGTGTACTGATGAAGTGGGGCAGCGCTAGTACTTGTGTTCAGATCTCCAAAATCCCAGGCAAAACCGCTGCCACCAGTGCTGTTGTTAACGAACTGGGCATCGGCGTTGGGCAGGCATAAGAAAGAAGGTCCATTGATATCAATGCTAGCAGCGGCTTGACTCAGGTTGAACTTGAGTACGCCAAGGTTACAACTGCATTGTGCCCCGTTTACGCTTGAGAATGCATTCGACGTTGTAGGAAAGTCATTATTACCAGAACAACTTATAGGACAACTAGCACCGGGAGGACAAACAGGGCAACCCGCGCAAACGGCATGGTAAACGTTACCGTCCTTATCAAACCGTGATGTTCCACCGTCTACATGCTCCACGCTGGTTCCTCCACCAAAAAACGTGGCATAGACTAAGGAATTGGCGTCTTGCCCTAAGAGCATAAGGTAGAGATCCCCACCGGTAGTCGTCGTTTGCACGGCATCGGGAGTCGTTGTCAACCCGTTTGTTGATAGCGTACCACCTTGGATTGGGCCACCCCACCCCGCAATGTAGATCTGGCCGCAATTACTAACCAGAAAGGCGGTTGGGGAGAAGTCAATCGATCCGTTGCCCGAACCTACCACCGTACTCCAATAATCAGCGCTTAGGTCATTCGTAAGCTTATGTAGGAACTGCCCGCTATTCGGTTCATTGAAGACGCCAGAAGAAATCGGATAGTTACCGGCTGTTTGCCCAACAACGTAAACGTCATCGCTTACGTCCAATTGAACAAAATAGGTTTGGTCGTACTGGGAAGTGCCCAGAAAGGTGCTAGCAATTAAGGCCCCTGAAGCTGGGTTGTACTTTACGATATACGCGTCACCATTTCCGTTCCATGTGGGGTCGAATGGCGATCCGGCCATAGGCATACCTGGACCATCGGTACCGCCAGTTACGAAGATGTTGCCGCCGGAATCGAATTGAACGCCATACCCGGCGTCAGCATTTGGCCCACCGATGAATGTCGCGTATTGCAAATTGGATAGGTCGCTGCTCATGCGGAATAAGTAACCGTCTTGCCCCCCTCCCCCAAAAGTGCTTTGTGCCGCATTCGGAGTGACTGGGGCGTCAGCACTGCGCGTAGTCGTAGCTACTACGGGCCGTTCGGCCGCGTCCAACGCGATCTCGCCGCGGAACTCATCACCATAGTTGTGTGAGAGAACTATGGCGTCGTTCACCCCATCATTTTGACTGCCACCTATGTAGGTTGAGCCAATTATACCACCACCGGTGTTATTCAACCGGGTGACCACCACATCACAACCTGAGGTATGTGAAAAGCCATAGCCATTGGCATAGTTCACGTTTGTACCACCGTTGAACGCGGTGTTGAACGCCGCGGGAGAAACGGGATAATTGTTGGAGCCACTCGTGCCCAGTACGAAGAGTTCATCATTACTATTCACGACCAAACTATGCGGCGTTTCGTTTCCATTACCGCCGATGTAAGTTGACCAGACTAGAGTTGAACCGTCTAAACTCCATTTACTCAAGCCTATGTCAATGCTGCCCCCAGCGAATGCATTTTGGACAACGCCTGCGGTAGTTGGGTAGCCTGCAGAGAATGCGGTTCCACCACCGTATAGGAACCCATCATTATCAAATGTCGCAGTAGAACCGAAATTGTTAGCTGTACTACCTGTGTAAGAAGCAAAACTCAGTATCGGATCAATGATCAGTTGATGCTTTTTGTTAAAGCCCTCAGGAAAGGCAAAACTCACCTGGCCGTCCTTAAGCTTGAAATGGCATGCCACCTCCACCAGTTCATTATTTACCAGTTGGTAGGCATAGGGTGCCTCTTCCATCATTTCGCCAGCCACGGTCTCAATGATCAGGTTACCCTCATCTGTAAGGCGCATGTCGTTTTGTCCAGTGTACTGGAGTTTGATCCGCATTGGGTTTCCGCCTGGTTCAACGAGGAAATCGTACTTCATCTGGCCCCCACCACTGAATCGAAAATCAATTTTAGGGTAGATTTCTTCCAGGATTACTTGCTCATGCACAGCCACATTGGATGCCCACTTGCTCTGATCACTACCCAGGAAATAATTCTCATAGAAGGGAAACGTCTTTTTCCCGATGGCTTGGCTGGCTTCACCACCCACGAAGCTCATCTTATAGGCGTGCATGACAAAATCCTCTTCGTGAATAGGATGTTCCTCAGTGGTAGCATGGTGTGCGTGTGGTGCACCTGTCCATACTACATAAGTGACCCCATTGGTCTCGGTGAATATGGTGCTGTTGCTTAAACTGGTTCTGTAAAAGACCTGATCAGGCCATTGACCCTTATTCTCAGAGAAAGTGACCCCACCCTGAGCATGACCATACTGGACAGCGCTAAAAAGTGCCGTTAGGAATACCAGTATGGCAAGGCCAGTTTTAGGCATATTGCAATGTACTAAGGAATAGAGGCGATTTCCAGCGTAAACGTTGCCTGTATTGAAAAGCTGCTTTTTGATCCTATTTCTTAACTTTGTGGTTCCATTTTCGGCATGAGCGACGCCATTAAGCATGAATGCGGAATTGCCCTGATCAGGCTCCGTAAACCACTCTCTTATTACAAGGAACGTTACGGAACGCCACTATATGGTGTGAACAAGCTTTATTTATTGATGGAGAAGCAACACAACCGTGGTCAAGACGGTGCTGGTGTTGCAACTATTAAGCTAGACGTTGATCCGGGAAGCCGCTATATCAGCCGCCATCGATCCGCGGATAAGCAACCCATCAATAGGATCTTTGAGCACATCAATGGTTATTTCCGCAACGCGGATCCGGCTATTTTAGATGATCCTGAACGCTTAAAGCGTGAGTTGCCATTCACCGGAGAGCTGCTCATGGGGCATCTGCGGTACGGCACCTACGGGAAGAACAAATTAGAACACTGTCATCCGCATTTGCGCCAGAATAACTGGATGACCAGGAATTTGGTCGTTGCGGGCAATTTCAATTTAACCAATGTGGATGAGTTGTTTGACCTGCTGGTCAGCATCGGACAACATCCGAAGGAGAAAAGCGACACGGTAACGGTACTGGAAAAGATCGGTCATTTTTTAGATGTGGAGAATGACCGCCTGGTGCAACAGTACCAGATGCTTGGTTATACGGACCAGCAGATCACAGATCTGATGGCGGAGAAAATGGACATCCCCCAAATCCTGAAGAACAGTTCGGCCGATTGGGATGGTGGCTACGCAATGGCTGGTTTGCTTGGCCATGGTTCTGCATTCGTGCTTCGCGACCCGAATGGTATTCGACCCGCGTTCTGGTATGCCGATGATGAAGTGGTTGTGGTAGCGAGTGAAAGACCAGCTATTCGAACGGCCTTTGATCTGGGGCCGGATGATGTAAAAGAACTTACACCGGGACATGCATTGGTAATTCAGAAAGATGGCACTTATGCTGAGCAGTGCATTTTGGATCCGCGGGAGAAAAAGTCGTGCAGTTTTGAGCGCATTTATTTTTCGCGAGGAAGCGATCAAGGCATTTACCGAGAGCGTCAAGAGTTAGGGCGATTGTTGTGTCCGAAGATCTTGGAGGCGATCGATCACGATCTGGAGAATTCCGTTTTCTCTTTCATTCCCAATACAGCTGAAGTAGCGTACTTCGGTATGATCAAGGGTATGGAAGAGCGTTTGAACGAGATCAAGATCAAACGTATTTTAGACTTGGGCCCGACTCCTGATCCCGTTGAGCTAAAGCGTTTGTTGGAGCTGCGTATGCGCGTGGAGAAAGTCGCGATCAAAGACGCCAAGTTGCGTACGTTCATTACCAACGATGAAGCACGCGATGACCTGGTCACTCACGTATATGATATTACCTATGGTTCGGTTAATCGCGGTGAAGATAACCTGATCATGATGGATGATTCCATTGTGCGTGGCACGACTTTGAAGCAAAGCATACTGCGTATACTAGACCGTTTGGGCCCGAAGCGTATCGTCGTGGTGAGCAGTGCCCCGCAGATCCGTTACCCGGATTGTTACGGTATCGACATGGCGAAAATGGGTGATTTGATCGCTTTTGAAGCGGCTATTCAACTGCTGAAGGAAACGAAGCAAGAGAATATTATTGACGACGCCTATGAGCGAGCTCTTGAACAAGTAGATCTGCCCAAGGAGCAGCAGCGGAACGTAGTAAAATCATTGTATGCGCCGTTCTCTGCAGATCAGATCTCGGAGAAGATCAGCGAGCTACTTACACCACCAGATCTCAATGCAGAAGTGAAGATCATTTACCAGAGTATTTCTGGTTTGCATGAAGCTTGCCCTGATCACTTAGGGGATTGGTATTTCTCAGGAGACTATCCCACACCGGGAGGAAACCGGGTAGTGAACCAGGCCTTCATCAATTACATGACCGGGCAGAACGTTCGGGCGTATTAACCCCGAGCATCACACAGTTTTAATTGCCGCACTTCGGCAGGCTCAGTGTGACAATTAAAAGCACTACCCTTGAGCCCATTGCATTTACGAATCAATTACGTTTAAACACGTGCTTGCATTGAATGAAATGGATTTGATATTTTGTACTTGGATCGCCTTTGATTCTACGCGTACCTATATCGGTTTTGAGTATAATTCCCTTACTCCCTTACTCCTCATCTACACTCAAACGCTTGCTTGTCACCTTGAGTAACTAGTTCGCCTTTGCAGAACTGAAATAACTCCATGCCTTGGTCATCCACCGAACCCTTGCAATTGACCTTAGACTTTTCACTCAGAACGATTCGAGCACCCGGCTCCATGATCACCGTGCAATCTGAACAGATATTCAGTTTAGCACCTTCCCGTAATTCTAGCTGAGCACCACGTTTGATAACTAAAGTGGAACCCCTTTTTAAGCTAAGGTCGGCCTTCTTACCGATCCATGTTTTTGAATTGCTATCCAACACAAAAACAGTAGGACTGTTCCAGTAGGTTTCTCCGTCGTACACCTCTGCCTCTTCGTTTCGAGTGGGTGTTTCGCTGCGGTCGATCTCAATGGACTTGCCATCGTTTAAGTAAAGCGCATAGCCTTTATACCCCGCGATAGGAGGTAGCACAATGGAATCGCTGGCCCAGCGTACATCAGCCGTTATGCGTGTATCATTGGCGCGCACACGTACCGCAATGCGTCCACCGACTGTACGTGTTTTAGTATTGGCCTGATCAATGATCTCAACAGAAATGCCGTTCAAATAGACTGTGCGGTTGTTTGGTTTTCCTGTCCCTTTAACGTAGCGATTCCCAGACCGAACTAGGGTGAGCATGTTGGATGCGGTGGGGTTTGTTCCCATGCCGATCTTGGTCTTTCCGCCAGAGCGAAAACCGTGTTCAGGTTTTCCGAACAGAATGGTCTCACCAGTTATAATGCCATTTTCGCGCCGTACTAATGGCACATAGTGTTCACTACGGTTCAATTTGCCATCGCCATTTCTGTCGTAAAGTGGCAACTCTTGTTCAACGTTACCTGACAGTGGATTGGGCTTGTTGATATCGAAGATGTTACTGCTATGCATAAACGGGCAAGTTTTGTCTTTCTTCTCTTCAGACTGCCTCATGTCATGATTACCGTTGGCGAGCACAGGGCGCAAATAGTCGGCGTAGCCTCGGTAGATGTTCGCACCTCTTTTTTCTTCCCTATCCACTTGCATTTGCATGTATAGCCCGGGCGCTGTCTTAAGGATGCACGGTGTTCCATTATCCCAATGGTACCTGTCCGTGGGGCTGTCGTTCTTGTAATAACCTTGGTGGTTTTCAATCCACAGCCATTGCTGAAATTCGTCGTCAGGTAGGTATGGGATCTTGATTCGAAGCATATCACCTTTCGTAACCAAGTCGTTCAATATGTATACACCAGTATCTCCATTTAAGGGGTCAAGATCACCGCTTACCTGTTTCCCGTCAGCGGTCCATGCACGAATTAAATAGTTACTATCTGCCGCCTTCCACCCAAGACGGAAACGATCCCATCCACTCATGGTCAAGAAAGAGCTA
>CAZPEQ010000047.1:0-11017 GCA_964585605.1 uncultured Weeksellaceae bacterium
ACGCGCGATCACCACACGTTGTCTTTGCCCTCCGCTGAACTCATGCGGGTAGCGGTCGTAATGAGCAGCCTCCAAGCCCACTTGATCCAAGAGTGCTTCAATATGTTGACGCCGCTCGGCCTTGGTGTTCTTAATGTGGTGTACACGCATGACTTCCATCATTGCGGCGCCAATGGGTATTCGCGGATTCAAAGAAGAGTAGGGGTCTTGGAAAATGAGCTGTATCTCTCGCCGTAGAGAACGCAGCGCCGATTCGTTCATTTTCGCCAACTCTTGCCCATCATAAGTAACGCTTCCTGAATCGGGTTTGATCAATTGAAGGATAGTCCTTCCCAATGTCGTTTTACCGCTTCCGCTTCCACCCACAAGCCCTAAAGTTTCTCCTGGGTAAATGTCGAAGTCAAGCGCACGCAACACTTGAACGGCTTGATCTTTCTTCTTGAACAGACTTTGATCAGTAGAGAAAGATTTGCTCAGTCCGCGTACAGATACCAACGGTGCCTGATCGATCAAACGATCCACGTGCACGCGTTTGGCTTCTGTGCTTAGCAATACTTCTGTTTCAGGGTTCGCCTTGCCCGATAAATATTCTTCAACAGTTGGCAAGCGCTTGGGCCGTGTGTCCAGTGGCGGCCGTGCGTTTATCAAGCCTTTCGTATACGCTTGTTCGGGTGCGCGAAGAACTTCGTGCATTGTGCCTTCCTCAACAACTTTTCCCTGGTGCATGACCACCACGCGATCCGCAATGTCCTCCACTACACCAAGGTCATGGGTAATGAAAAGCATACCCATACCTCGTTGTTTCTGTAGTTCTTGGAGCAATGCCAATATCTCGTTCTGTACGGTTACGTCAAGCGCGGTGGTTGGCTCGTCCGCAATGATCAAGCGCGGACTACAACTCATGGCCATGGCGATCATAACCCGTTGTTTTTGCCCCCCGCTCATTTGATGTGGATACTTATCGTAGGCCTTGCTGGGCTCTGGGATATGGGTTTGCTCAAATAGCTCAACCACGCGTGTACGCGCCTCGCCTTTGCTCATACCCGTGTGAAGTCTTAGCACTTCAGCCACTTGAACACCGCAGCGGTAAACCGGGTTAAGCGCGGTCATGGGTTCTTGAAAGATCATCGCGATCTCCTTCCCCCGTAACTGACGATGTGCACTTTCTTCAAGCGAAAGCAGATCACACTTTTCGCCTTTGCCATGGTAGATCGCACTTCCAGAAACCACCTTGCCATTGCGTGGAAGTAAACCCATAAGCGCCAAACTGCTTACCGATTTGCCGGAGCCAGATGCACCTACGATCGCCAAAGTCTCTCCCTGATCCAATTTGTAATGAACATGCTGAACCACCGTTCTCTCATCGAAAGAGACCGTTAGGTCGGTGACGTTAAGGAGTGGTTCGGGCCTGTGCTCCATGACTTTAAATGATGCTGATATTCTCCGTTGCTATCAGTGGCATTCCCTGCAAGCGCAGGAACACCTGCGCCGTTGCCAATACATCCTTGTGGCAATAGGTTACAATGCGATCCAAGTTGTTCTCTTCCCAGAAAACCCGGCCAACATCAGCCCCAGCAATCTCGTCTTTTGGGGAGGGAATACGCAACACATGCGTCAATAACTGGAGCGAAGAGTAGTGCTTGTAGTCCCCGAATTTCCACAATTGCATCGTGTCCAAGTGCTTCACTTGCCAGGGCTTCAGCCCACTGATATCTAACGCTTTTGGAACCGGTAATTGGTTAACGATGCATCGTCGTGCGATGTAGGGGAAATCAAATTCCTTGCTGTTATGCCCGCACAAAAAGTGCTCATCGCTATTGTAATGCCCATCGCAGAGCTTGGTGAATTCGCTCAGCACCTCGGTTTCATCTGCACTAGCGAATGACTTGGCTTTGAATTGGTAGTTATCGGATTCGCCATGAAGAAAACCCACGCATATGCAAACGACCTTGCCAAATTCCGCATAAATGCCAGCCTCTTGGTAAATAGACTTAGCTGTTGTTTCTCGCGACGAGATCTTGAACCGCATTTTCTGCGCCCATAATTCTTGGGTGACTTCATCGAGATGATCCCACTGGTAAACCAGGGGTACGGTCTCGATATCCAAGAAGAGGATCTTTGTGGGGTCGATACGGGGGCTTGACATGCTTAACGGATCATTACACCGCGCTCATTCAGCAGCGGCAGATCCGTGAAGTTATCAGCTTGAATACTATCTGGCACAAAAATGTACTTCTTATCGTAGATCACATCATCGATGTAAAAACTAAGCCAATACTGGTTCGTCAGTACAAAAACCTGTTCCACGATCAACTCCACCTGCTTGTGGGATCTAGCGTCCATATCACCCACGTTATGGCGCAGCTCTGATGTTTTAACCATTTCGCCTTTCAGCATGCCGTAGCCGCAAGACGACACCAACACATTTTTGAGGGGAACCTCTTTTTCATTTATGACGATCACGTACCAGGCTAATTCCCCATCTGGATTTTGCCGGTGTACGACTGCCATGGCCACGCCTTCTACTTTCGGACGTTCTATATCCCCTTTCATTCTTTAACGTTGCTGTACCAGCGTGTGGGCCATTTCAATGTATTTATAGATGTCATCAGGGTGTCCAACAGCATTGACCTGCTCACGTTTGTACCCGCCCCGAACAATGACCATACGTTGCGAAGGAATAACGATAATATACTGGCCATGATATCCACGGGCGTAGTAAAAGGGCTCATCACCTTCAGGGTGAAGCCACCAGAAGAAACCGTAGCGGGAATTGGGTTTGCCCTTATCCATCAGGTCAGCGGGTCTTGTAGCCGCTTCAATGAATTCGCCGGGTAGGAGTTGTTGGCCGCTCCATACCCCATTATTCAAATACAGCTGGCCCAGTCGGGCAAAATCTCGAGCGGTGGAATAGTAACAACAGAAAGACTTGATCGTACCATCTGCTCGGTCTTTACTCCAATATGCAGGGTGTGTTGCGCCAAGGGGTTTCCATAGGTATTCCTCAGCAAGAACATCCAAGGTTTTGCCCGTTGCGGCTTCCAACACCCAACCCATGATCTCAGTACTGCCACTTATATAATCGAACTCTTTACCTATCGGGTCAACCACTTCGAGGTCATCGATCAAACCCTTCAAGTCGCTTCCATAATAGGCTTTCGCATTGCTGCTGAATGGGTCGGCACCACTTTCCGAATAATTCAACCCCGTGCTCATCGTAAGCAAATGATGCAGCAGGATCTCAGATTTCTTGCCCTCTTGGAATTCAGGCAGGTACTTGCCCACGGGATCGAACACACTTTCAACATGCCCATCACGCATAGCCATTCCCGTTAAAGTGCTCACAAAACTCTTGCCTACCGAGAAGGAGTTGAACGTACTATCGGCACCCCATCCGTTCCAATAGTTTTCGTAAAGCAACTGCCCGTCCTTGATCACGAGGTAGGCTACGGTATAGAGTTCGTTCAACTCATTTTCCTGGGCCTCACTTAACGCCACTTGGCCGTATGCTGTGCTTTTGGGCCAGGGCTGTGGCGCGCCTACTGCAATGGATTCGAACGGGAACTTTGGAAGGTCATCGATCTCAGGCCCTGCACGACCAACCAAGTAAGTATGCTTTAATCCTTTGTACAAATGCGTATTGCCCGTAACTAGGATCAACACATTGGCGATCAACAGAAAGCCGAAGAAGTAGATCAAGAATTTGCGCAGTACGCGCATAGCTTATTCGGGTATTGGTTTGTTCGGCCAAATTAATCGTTGAGGCCCTGAATTATCAGCGGATCTCTTCAACTTGCTCAACATCTACATCGAATAAGTCAGCAAGCTCAAGCAAGAGACGCCCTTTAACTGCATCCATGTTCAGCTTTTCGCCTAGTTCCTTCTCCATGGATGTAACCCCTTTATCTGCAATACCACAGGGTACAATGTGGCCGAAGTAATCCAGATCTGTGTTCACGTTGAAGGCAAAACCATGCATGGTAACCCAGCGGCTAGCGCGAATGCCGAATGCACAGATCTTGCGCGCTTTTGCGGGATCATCGCCATCTAGCCAAACTCCCGTCAACCCATCGATTCGGCCCGCTTTGATCGAGTAATACTCAAGCGTACCAATGACAGCTTCTTCTAACGTCCTGAGGAACCGGTGTATATCCGTGAAATGGTGATCCATATCGAAAATGGGATACCCCACGATTTGTCCAGGCCCATGGTAAGTGATGTCTCCACCGCGGTCAATGGGGTAGAACTTTACGCCCTTCTCTTCCATTTCCGAGCGGTTCAACAGGAGGTGCTGCTGGTCGCCACTCTTACCGAGCGTATATACATGCGGATGCTCGCAAAAGATCAAATGATCTTGTGTTTCTACCTGTGCCTGCTCGTTCGCATTTCGGTTGGCGATCTTCTGGTCTATAGTGGTTTGAAACTTTGCCTTCTGAAAGTCCCAACCCGCTTGGTAATCGATTAAGCCCAGATCATGAAAGAAGATGGTACGCATGGGGGGCGAAGTTATCAGTTAACGGGTATTGGTTAATAGGGATATGCAAGCGGTAAACATCCACCCACAGCGTAACTGACCATGCAGCCCTATTAACTAAGAACAACCACACCATTAACCGCAAAGCCTGATCCCTGATCAGACTTTCGCCAACTCGCCCTTCAGCATATTGATCACCTCGATCTCGATTGGGTCAACACCGTTGGCGTCACTTAAATACCAGCTTACCCAATCACCTAAATTGATCAGGTAGAATTGCTGTTCCACGATGTTGGCTCCTTGGCTCCACACTTCATATGTGCTGTCCGTGTAGTTGGCAAAGATCTTCTTGTTGATCTCCATGCGGATCTGCGAACGGTCGTGATCGCTTTTGTGCCGGAACAAGACCACCGCGATATCCTTAGATCCACCAGCCCATCCGACCAACTCATTGTGGTTCATTTCAGGAATGGCGTGGTGCCAACAAAGCTCCTTACTGTTCTCGTTCAGTTGCTGGCGGAAACGAACAGATACTGCTTCAGTAGCGGCTTCACTATAAATAACGGTGCGTTTGCCGTTGATGTTGGCCGTCAATTCCTTGGCTGCTGTTTGAATTGCGGCATGATCACGGATCAACATATCCGCAGCACCCAGGATCTGATCAGTATAATCTGTTTTGGCAATGTCATAGTGATTCAGGAGAACGAACTGCTGGGTCAAGCTGTACGCCAGCATCGTGCGCGGAGGGTTGCCACCAGGTATTATAATATGATCAAGACCTTTGGCTTGAGCCATTTCCAACATCTTGCCACCACTGGTAATGCATGCCACATAAGCGCCACGATCCAATGCTTGCTGCATGGAAGCAAGGGTTTCTTCCGTATTGCCGCTGTAACTGCTGGCGATTACCAATGAGTTCTCTCCAACATACGCAGGCAGGTAATAATTGCTGTACACCTCGATCGGGCAGGTCGTTTCATGGGCCACCATCTGCGACGCGATGCGCCCGCCAATACCGCTACCGCCAAGGCCTGTCACGACCACGTTGGTGAATTTCTTTCCTGGATCGCTCAGTTTGGCGCTCCTTCCGATCTCAACGGCCTCCTGCAAATGCTGAGGAAAGGCTTCGATGAGATCATGCATGATCTTGCTGTTGCTCATAGTGCTGTTAAAAATACCTGCCTTTGTACGTAGCGAACACAATGGATGTTCAGCTTTTCAATGATGTATTGTTGAGTCACCATATCCGCATTACATTCGCAGTCTGGCCCGGTAGTTCAACTGGATAGAATATCAGGTTTCGGCCCTGATGGTTGGGGGTTCGAACCCCTCCCGGGTCACTCGGTGATTATTAGAAGGGTGTCTTGTTCAAATCGCACGGTGAAATACGTGTCTTTGGAAGGCACCCTTTTTACGTTCACAATAGCCGCTTGGGGGTCTTAGTTCCTTGATAATTCTGGTTTTGAGGTCGTTACAACACTGAAACTCCGAGCAGAGGAATGCGTATAAAAACGCATGAGGCGTTCTCGTCTTTTTACTCTTTTAGGCCAAACGAAACACTCACTTCAACGGGTGTTGACCTTTTGCTTAGCGATTGCGCCGCTGTTGCTGGTCGCGCAATGCCCGTCCGCAGGGTGTACCACCGTGATTACTGGAGTTGATAATGGGAATTACGTGGTCAGTGCCGGCCAGAAGCTATGTTTGACCGTATCTGCTCGGTTCACGGGCAATGTTGACCTGCAAGGAGGAACGGTTGAAAACTGTTCTGATACGGTACAAACTTTCTCGGTCAATTTTTCAACCACGGCCGGAGGCGTGTTCACGAATAATGGCAACGTCCGTTTTCAGGGAGCGGTGGATTTTCGATACGTCGACTTTACGAATAATGGAACCCTTATCGTGGATGATGTCAATTTTCACGACGACCTTGTTTTTACCAATTCTGGGACGTTTACAGCGAATACGTTGCACCAACGTGACAATGCTACCGTATCGAATACAGGGACTTTCAGCACAAATTCCATCTGGAGCCTCGAAGATGACGCAATGCTTACCCATAATGCGGGAATGCTCACCGTGGGAGGTGACTTTCGAACGGAGGATGGCACACAGGTAGATGTGTTTGCAAATATGAATGTGGGAGATGATATAGACTTGTTCGACGACGCTCGATTCGAGACCACGGCTGCGCTGCATGTGAACGATGACGTGCGCGTCAGTGATAATGGTGTATTTGTTAATTCGGGTATTGTGACCGACGAGGATGACCTCGTCTTACGGGACAACGCCCAAGTCACGAACAACGGGACGATGAATACAGAAGATCTCATCGAGGAGAATACTTCTATTCTTAACAATGCAGGGGCCATCAATTGCAGCGGCGATATCACCTTACGGCATGAATCGACTTTAGACAATACTAGTGCTGGTGTTGTGAATGTAGCGGACGATGTAATATCCTTCGAGTGCGCTGTAACGAACAACGAGGGGGTCTATGCCGTTGTAGACAATTTGCACGTCCGAGAGCAAAGTGTTTTCAACAATGGCATGCAGGGCGCTTTTGCATTGGTGCAATCGGATGACCTGATCATGGCAGAGGGCGGGATATTGAACAATAAAGGGAGCATTGATGTGGATAGCAGAGTAACTATGGATGAAGGGGCTTCCATCTACAATTATTGGGATGCACCTACACCCAACATCACTGCTGATTCTTGGATCAACGGTGATCATGCACGTATTGTCAATGCGGCAATGTTGACCATTGCAGATCAACTTACGCTGAATGATAGTGCGGCACTGCAAAACCTTGATGGCGAGGTGACAGCGAACACCATGAGTTTTGCCCACTACGCCTATAATTCTGGACAATTGACGGCTACCACATCTTTCATGAGTCATGGAGGATCCAAAATGGAGAACGAAGGTGGGTGCCTGACGACAGCAGCATGGACAAATTCAAAACCCTTGGTCGGTATCAGCTGTGGCACGTTCAGCGTTAGTGGTGCAACGAATAATTCCAGTGTGATCAGTGGATCTCTCGCCATAGTGGATGCCACGCCACCAGGATCAGCACCTTTTATAGACGTGAATACGGGAACGATTGACCCGGGAGTGATCTGGGCCAGCTGTGGTTGCACTGGAAGAACAAGTACCTGTTTGGTCACTACCACCGCTGACGTCGGAGCCGGATCATTGCGTGAAGCCATCAATTGTGCGAACGCCAAGGGATCGCCCTCCGTCATACAGTTCGATATACCGCTCACCGACCCAGGTTACGATGCGGCCCGAGGGGTCTTCGTGATCACGGTCAATTCACCATTGCCGGTCGTTGTTCAGGATGGGGTCACTATCGATGGACGTACACAAACCCTTACGCAAGGGAATACCAATGAAACAACGCTTGGGCGAAACGGTTTCGTGGGGGTCGATGATGCAGAGGTGGATAAAGTGAATGGCCCAGAAGTGGAGATTTTTGATGGGGCAAACCTCTCCTCAGGCATACAGGTTCGAGCGAATGATTTCCGTATCTATGGATTGGCCATTTATGGATTCGGTACGGATCCTGACGACCCCACGCATGCACAATTGTTGCTGGGTGATCTGATCATGAATGGGAGCACGCGTATCTCTAGTTTGAGTATTCATGCATGCATATTTGGAGCTCAAGCTCATAGTTTCTCCGATCCTACGCCGTTGCTCGGTAACGTGGGCGCAGGTGTTAGCATACTTAATGCGCGCGATGTGTTTATGCGCAACAACTTGATCGGCTTCAACCGCGGTGGTGGCGTGTGTGCTAATGACGCGTGTGCCAAGTTGACCTTAGAGAATCTTGATGTCTACCAGAATGGATCGGGGGAGGTCAACAAGGCGGGGCTACTTCTACTGGGAGAAACAGATAGCGTGTTGATCCGGGGCAACGATATTGGGAGCAATGGAGGAGCTGGGATCGATCTGTTGACGGGGGTGGGGAATGTAACGATCCACAACAACGATGTGAGGGGAAACGGCGCGTCACCCGTATCCACGGTGCGTGCAGGCATTCGATTGACTGGTGCCGACAACGTGATCTCACTGAACGAGATCAGGGAGAACGAAGGGGCTGGCATAATGATTCTTCCATTTGATGCTGGAATCGTAAATACACCTACCCAACGAACCCGTATTACCCAAAATCGGCTGTGGAACAACGAGGAGAATTCTATTGATCAAGTAGAGGCGGGAGGAGATGCTGATGCAGGAGATGGGATCACCTTGAACGAATCCAACCCGCCGGATTGCGGCTATGATGCCTTGGCTGGGAACAATGGTATTGACGCACCCGTGATAGACAGTACGTCATTTGACAGAGTAAGTGGCAATACTACAGTATATGGCCGAGGTTGTCCCAATTCAACAGTTGAGGTCTACGATATTCAAAGCGGTAATGGTGATCGCTTGAGCGGTGCGGAATATGGAGAGGGACGAACGTATGAAGGAATGGTGACAACGAACGCGCTAGGGGAATTCATTTTCGTTACGAATTCGTTCACAATAAATGACGTTATCTCTGCAATCCAGTACGACAGTGACGACAATACGTCTGAGTTTAGCCGTAACGTGGGTTTATGCCCAACGGCTGAACCGCTTGTCTGGTATCAGGCTGAAACCGATTTCTCTAATAGCAATTGGGATGACGTATCCGGGAACCGACGGGATGCTATCAATTTTGGAGATCCCACGCACACGGCTAATTCTTTGAACTTCAATCCTGGGATTGTGTACGATGGGAATGACTACAGCGAGATCGATCTCCCCGAGTTGCGGTTTGAGGCAGAGGAACACCACATTATTATTTTTGCTGTGTATGAACCAAGTATTGCTGCATCTAACATTGGTGTGTTTGGCAACGGTTCGGCGGCTGATCTGAATAACATCGGCCTGTCGAACGGAGAGGTGGGGACAGGCAGTGGTGCTGGACATGGTGCACCCTTGTTCTTTGGCGCACAGCCGCACCTGATGGTCTATCAGATCGATGAAGAAAACAACGTTAGCGGAAACGCATCTTCTTCAAGCTTGCGGTACAAGGGCGCTAATATCAGCACCTTCACTTTTGACGAAAATGATAGTACGGATGTATTGCCATTCATGGAGTTGGGTCGTAATGGTCTAGGAGCAAGTAGCACGTTTTACCAAGGAGCTTTACATGAACTTATGGTCTTCGAGCGTAACGACGGCGCACAATCCATGTCTGCTGAGCGAATCGTACAAGTGGAGACTTACCTCGCGATTAAGTATGGATTCACCTTACCTGGATCGTATGTGAGTAGTAATAATGAAATTGTGTGGGACCAAGTCGCGAATGCGGCCTACCATAACAACGTAGCTGGCATAGGTCGCGATGATTGTATCCCGCTGGATCAAGGGAAATCACTGTCGCAAGAAAGTGGAGGGGTCATTACGATCGCTCGTGGATCCCTGAGTAGTCCGAGCAGTTTAAATGATGATGGCACCTCATTGCTTTGGGGACATAACAATGGGGCTTTAATGTTCACTGATGATTTCAATGGTTTTGCCGATAGCCGTTTGGGTCGGGTATGGAAAGTGCAAGAGAATGGTTCTGTTGATTCCGTTACGATAGCTATACCCAAAGCTTCGTTACCAACGAGTGTTAGTCAGTTATTGGTCAGTCAGAATGCCGGCTTCCCAAATGCATCAACCACGACGTATGATTTGAATGATGATGGCACCATCCTATCTGTTTCAGTGAACTTGAACGACGGTGATCATTTTACATTTTATGACCCACCTCCAGAGGCTATCTGTCAGGACATTACCATTTACCTGACTGGATCCGCGAGCACTTCAATAGTACCCAGTGATATTGATAACGGTTCCTCCGACAATGATGCGATCGTGAATATGACACTCGACCTGAGCAGTTTCGGATGCAGTGAACTAGGCCCCAACACGGTTACGCTGGTGGTCTTCGATGCATTGGGTAGTACAGATACGTGTATGGCAGTAGTAACGGTGCTCGATACGCTAGAAGCGTGTGAAGATCATGACATGGACCTCGTCAACAATTTCAACGACCTTGATGATGATAATGACGGTATAACAGACCTGGATGAGGGAGGCAATACGCTGGACAGCGATCTGGACGGTGTGCCGAATCGCTTTGATCTGGACTCTGACAATGACGGTATCTATGGAACAGTGGAAGCTGGCCATGGAGCTGCCTTTAGCAACGGCATCATCACAGGTGGGGTAGACGCATTTGGTATCCCATCTGTTGTTAGCAATGGAAGTGGTGGCATCAATTATACCTACGTTAACTCCGGCGGAAGCCCACTGATCGACGCATTTGAATTAGACTCTGATGCAGATGGATGCTTTGACGTGCTGGAAGCCGGATTTTTAGACCAGAATAACGACGGTATTTTGGGTGCCGCTCCAGTCAATATCGATCCGGACGGTTTGGTTATTTCTCCCTAGCAGTTTCGGATCCATCCACTGTTGATCAGAATAGGCAGAACGAAGAAATTGTGTGTCTAGCGCAAG
>CAZPEQ010000048.1:0-10771 GCA_964585605.1 uncultured Weeksellaceae bacterium
ACTTCCAGGACGCAGGCGCCTCGTGCAACAGAACATCCCAAATATGCTTTTTGGCAGTGCGGTAGCTGGCGGAGGGGATATTGATGGTGACGGCTTTTCCGATGTTCTGGTAGGAGCCCCCGGCCATTCTATCACGTTATCAGAACAAGGCTCTTTCAATATCCTCCGTGGTAACGCGGGTGTGGGATTGAATAGGCTTACGCGTCAATACCAAGCGAACTTAGTGTCTCCTTTGGCGACTAACAGTATGGACTTCTCAGATCCAAACAACTTTGGCATTGGTCATCGGGCAGTAAACTTCACCCAACGCACAGACGGTCGCTTACATTGGGAAATTGCCTTTGAGGGTAATGCTTGGGCGGGGAACCCAGTCACCAATAACGTTGTTGCGACGGACACAAGTGCAGTATGGACCGATTTAGGTGTAAACGGCGTTGAGATCAAAGAATTGATTTTTAAGCAGCCTGGGCAGATACGGTATAAGTGGCGGGTTCGGGTAGAGTTCGAATTAACGAAAGCAATAGATGGTCAGCGCTTTAGTAGGTGGTTCTATGGATTTGGTAGCAGCCACGCTGATATCGGGGTACTGCCTGTTGACCTCCTCTCATTCACAGGTACCGCCGCCACGAATCACAACATCTTGAATTGGGTCACCGTATCGGAGTACGACCTAGCCTATTATGAAGTTCAACGCTCGGCTGATGCGCTGGATTTCTATCCGATCGGTTCGGTTAATGCCGTGGGTAGTCTAAACGAGCTAACCTATACTTTCAACGATATGGCCCCGCTCAACAACGTTGGGTTCTACCGCCTGCGCATAGTGGACATTGACGGATCAGAAGAGTACTCTCCGATCATTGCGATCAGACGTTCTTCCATGACCCAAGGAGTAATCTACCCAAATCCTGCTGCGGATCAAATTCAACTGGACGCGGATATTGCTGGAGCAACCTCTATCATAGTCGTAGATGCTGCTGGCCGGGAAATAAGTCGTAGAGTTTTAGGCCAAGACCATTCTGGACAATTCAACATCAGTTCTATTCCTGCAGGGTGGTACATCCTACAGGTGTTAGATCAACAGGAAGATGTGATCTACCGAGGGTCGTTCACGAAAAGGTAATCAGGCCCCTATCGCTTCCTTGCAACTTTCCAGAATATCGTTTGCCTTATCGAGGCTACTGGACTCCGCATAGGTACGCAAAACAGGTTCTGTTCCGCTAGGTCTGATCATCAACCACTGATCATCGTCAAAGTGGAATTTATAACCGTCGATCGTTTCTACGTTGCGCACCTCTAAGTCACCGAATTTGGTGAATTTGCCGTCTTTACAAGCTTGCATGGCTTCGTGCTTGATCGACTCCGAAATGTGCAAATCACTGCGGTTATAGGAGAAAGGACCAACGATCTCGTAAACTTCGTCGATCAATTGCTCTAGGGTCTTGCCGCTCTTCGCCATGAACTCCCAAATGGTCAAGCCCATCCAAATACCATCACGCTCTGGGATATGCCCTTTAATAGCTATTCCACCCGATTCCTCTCCACCGAGTAGTACGTCATCCGTGATCATGATACCGGCTATCCACTTAAACCCGATTTTCACTACTTGGTAATCCAACCCGTAATGTGCGCACATCTTCTTCACTTTAGGCGTAGCACTGAATGCCACTACGACTTTCCCATCAAACTTCTTGTAGTTCACTAAGTAATGGATCAAAAGCAAGATGATATGATGAGAATCAACGAATTCTCCTGTGCTATTGTAGAGCCCGATGCGATCAGCATCTCCATCAGTTGCCAAGCCACAGGCGATGTCCGTTTTCTTGATCAGCTCGCTGAACTCGCCCAGGTTCTTGTGGATCGGTTCTGGTGCGACACCTCTAAATGAGGGGTTGTTGTCGCAATGGAGCAATTCGCAATCTGGAAGTAAACGACGCAGTACATTTTGACCAGCACCGTACATGGCATCATAACCGAGTTTGATACCACTGTCCTTAATGGCTTGAAGGTCAAAGTTCTCTTCGCAATGCTTGATGTACATCTCTTCCAGATCCACATACTCCAGCAAACCATCTTGTTCCGCTTTACGTAGGTCAATATTCGTCAAGTTCACATCATGCGTATCTGGAATCAAGTCCTCTACGGCTTGAACATCTTCTGGTAACAAGGGCCCACCGAAATGTCCTTTCAACTTGTAACCATTGTAGGTTGGTGGATTATGACTTGCCGTGATGACAACACCCAAAGAAGCCTTGAGTTTCACGCACCCTAAGGACACCATCGGGGTTGAAACAAAATCTTTCGCGATCAACACCTTAATGCCTTGCGCAACAAAAACACGTGCAGCCGTCTCCGCGAATAGCTCTCCTGCATACCTGCAATCATGACCGATCACGATACTGGGTGTATCAAAATTCTTCTTTACCCATTCAGCCGTTGCTACCGAAACGCGGGCAACATTATCTACAGTGAATTCCTGCGCGATGATGGCTCTCCAGCCATCCGTTCCAAATTTGATCTTAGTCATGACTACGTCTTGTAATTGCGGTAAATGTACCAGAAGCCTTTGTACGACTTGTCGCCTTCTTTGTTCAGTTATCTATAGGTACCTTGTTGATTGAGTGCTCGTTGGTAGGCTCGTGCATTCCGAAGGTGCTCTCCGTAAGTCTTAGCGAATACGGTCTTTCCATCTAAATCTGCACTGGCGCAGAAGTACAAATACCCATGTTTCTTATGATCAAGCACCGCATCGATGTACTGCGGATCAGGAATATTAATCGGACCAGGCGGCAATCCCGTATTCTTGTACGTATTGTACGGAGAATCAATCTCCTTGTCTTTGTCAAGTACTCTCCTCACGGAGGGATCTCCTAATGCAAAAAGCAATGTAGGATCCGCTTGAAGCGGCATACCAATGCGAAGTCTATTCATGTATACGCCGGCAATAGTGGGTGCATCTTTCAAAACCGTGGTCTCGCCTCGAACGATACTTGCCAGCGTGGCAACTTCCTGCGTATTCAAACCGAGTTTTTTCGCTTTTTCGCGTCGTCTCCCTTTCCAAAATCGTTTCCTCTCGGCGATCAAACGCTGAACGAGGTCACCGGGATCCGTATTCCACCAAATCTCGTACGTATTGGGAATAAAGGCAGCCATAAACGTCTCCGGTTGAAACCCTGCTTTACGAACGACTTGTTCGTCCTTCAGTTCTTTCAGAATCGTGAGCGAATCAGATTCAATGTATTCTGCGAGCTTCGCCGCCAATGCTTCCAAGGTGTGAACATCGTTGAAGGTCAGTTTAACGGGTACTTGTTCGCCAGAACGCAGTTGATCGATCACCTGTTCATTGGACCAACCCTCTTCCAACCCATAGCGTCCCGGCTTGACTCTATTCACGTACTTCTTTAGCTCCGACAATTCCTTAAATCCTTGCGCATCGTCAAGCACATCTTTCATGATGATGAGCACGTCATCAAAATCGCTACCTGTTGGAATGGTGATCACTTGTTGTTGACTGACATTGGGTTTTCGCAACAAACGGTACCCATTGTACACAACGATACCCCCTACGACCAGACAGAGTAGTAATAGACCTACTATCAGTTTCCTCTTCATCAAATGGCGATCGTACCGCTATAAACAAATTGAACAGAGCCTTCAAGGAAGATCTTCGTTGCACCCGTTTCCTGCATGGATCCAACGTGCACCTTCAGTGTCCCTCCTCGGGTCTCTACTTGACATGATTCACGCACATGGCCACGCCACATCGCACTCAACGCGGCGGCCGTAACCCCCGTTCCACAGCTCAAGGTCTCATTCTCAACGCCACGTTCATACGTTCGCATTTCTAGATGGCTACCGTGCCATTTTAAAAAATTCACGTTCACACCCTCTTCCGTAAAACGATCGTTATACCGATAAGCATGTGCTTCTTTCACGATATCTACCTCAGCAGGAACCATGCCCCAAACCAATAGATGAGGAGAACCCGTGTTAATCAGATCAACTTGGTCATTTATCCGTTCCCAGCTTGAAGACGGGCGCATTTTAACCTTCACCCGATCTTCTTCCCACGCAGCTTCATGTGTCCCGTCTATGGCCAAAAAGTTCTTCTGACCTCTATCACCTACAAGCTTGCTGTGATATGCGAACGCACACCTGCTCCCATTTCCGCAAAAGCTTTGGCTGCCGTCCGGGTTATAAAAATCCATTTCATAATCAGCTCCCTGCTTAATGAAGATGATGCCATCGGAACCGATTCCAACATGTCTGGAGCAAACTTGCCTGATCCAGTCCTTGTTTCTTGGTAATTCTCCTTGGCGGTCATCCACTAAAATGAAATCATTTCCAGAGCCGTGCCATTTTTCGAATTGGATATTCATGGATGGTGTACAAGAATCAGCGTACAAATATCGTTGTAACACTGAACAGACACGACTTGTACGTGTTATAATTGTTCACAGCACGGTAGCTTAACAATTGTTAACTCGACATGCGTTAAGTAGGTATTTAAGAGCCCGTTAACTTAGTGTGACCCATTCCGATACTGGAGGTCTGAAAATTAAGGAAGGAAGAATGAAAAAAACACTTGGATATTTCGCCATCGCTTTTTGCGGAGCAACACTGGCACTAGGCATTAACAATTGGGTCTCATCTCCGATAAGCGCTTCCCCTATTTCTATTCAAAGTCAGCAGCCCCAGTTCGCCGTGGCTCCAGCAAGTAGGGTTCTTGCGCCTACGGACGGCGTAGTTGATTTGACTGATGCGGCAGAGCGTTCGTTGGATGCGGTGGTTCATGTGACGACGGAGACCACGGTTGCAGCTGACCCATTTGCTGAGTTTTTCTGGGGATATGAACCTAAGGCTCGACAACAGCAAGGAGCTGGTTCGGGAGTCGTCCTAAGTCATGATGGCTATATCGTTACCAACAATCACGTGATTGCTGGAGCAGATAAGATCATGATCCATACGAATGACCGAAAAAGCTATTCTGCAGAGGTTGTGGGTGCCGATGCAAGCACAGATATTGCCTTGTTACGGATCAAGGCGGAAGACCTCCCCTTCATTGAACTAGGCAATTCAGATAATGTAGCTGTTGGCGAATGGGTATTAGCCGTCGGCAACCCGTTCAACCTAACGAGCACCGTTACGGCAGGTATTGTAAGCGCTAAAGCCCGTAATATCAATTTACTTCGCTATGATCCTGACGCAGGGCAATTCCCCTTGGAATCGTTCATTCAGACCGATGCGGCCGTTAACCCTGGTAATAGTGGTGGAGCATTGGTCAGCACAAGTGGGAGTTTAATCGGTATTAATACCGCTATTGCCTCTCAAACAGGTAGTTATGCCGGGTATTCTTTTGCGATCCCGGTGAATTTAGTAGCCAAGGTCACCAATGATCTCATGGAGTATGGCTCTGTGCAACGTGCTTATATAGGTGTGAACATTGCCGATATGGATCAAGAGTTGGCTGATGAAGTAGGCATGACCGGTGTACGCGGTGTATATGTGCGGGGAGTTACTGAGAAGGGAGCAGCATTGGATGCAGGTATCACAGAAGGGGATGTCATTCTGAAGGTAGGTAACCAAGATGTGAATACGGTACCTCAGTTGCAGGAACAGATAGGCAAATTCCGGCCTGGCGACCAAGTTTCTTTAACCCTGTACCGAGAAGCTGCTGCAACGGTGGTTCAACTAGAATTGCGAGATCGTTCCGGTGGCAAGGAGTTAAGTAAAGAAGTGAAAAAGGTAGCCACTGACCTATTTGGCGCCAAATTGGAGAAAGCGCCTAATAATGAGCTAGATGCGTTAAATCTGAAGCACGGCGTGAAGGTCAGGGATATTACAGGAGGAAAATTCCGAGCCAGTGGCATCAAGGAAGGTTTCATCATTACCAGTATTGACAAGAAACCGATGGCGAACCCCGAATCGGTAAAAGAACTAGTTGAATCGAGCGAAGGTGGAGTTTTGGTTGAAGGCGTGTACCCAAATGGAACAAAAGCCTATTACGGATTAGGCTCATAAGGCTGTAACAGTTGCCAGTATTGGCTTTGACACAATAGAAGGAGACAAAGGGCTTATTAATTGCCCCGTTGTGCTCATGTGCTTAAATTTGCCCTCTACCTTAGGTTCTAAACCTACTTGTGGATCTAACACTTACATAAACCTAAAATACCCCCTGAGCCTTGACTAAACGGATGCGTCAGCTGAAGATCACGAAGTCGATTACGAATCGTGAGTCTCAGTCATTGGATAAATACCTACAGGAGATCGGTAAGGAAAGCCTTATCACTGCTGACATGGAAGTAGAGCTTGCTCAAAAGATCAAGCAGGGTGATGAACGAGCGTTGGACGCGTTGGTGAAGGCGAATCTCCGTTTCGTCGTGTCCGTGGCCAAGCAGTACCAAAATCAAGGCCTTTCTCTTCCTGACCTGATCAATGAAGGAAACCTTGGTTTGATAAAAGCTGCACAGCGTTTTGACGAGACCAGAGGGTTTAAGTTCATTAGCTACGCGGTTTGGTGGATTCGCCAAAGTATTCTGCAAGCCTTGGCCGAGCAGAGTCGTATTGTACGCCTACCACTGAATCAGGTGGGTTCATTGAACAAAATCAATAAGGCGTTTGCGCGGCTTGAGCAAGAGTATGAGCGCCCGCCGAGTGCTGAGGAATTGGCCACCGCATTGGATCTCGCACCTGAAAAGGTTGCCGATACGATGAAAGTTTCTGGTCGGCACATATCCATGGATGCACCATTCGTTGAAGGTGAAAGTAACTCGCTGTTAGACGTTCTTCCGAATGAAGATGCCCCTACGACGGACACCTTGTTGCTGAACGAATCCTTGGCAAAAGAAATTGAGCGAGCACTTAGCACGCTAACTGAGAGAGAGCGCGATGTTATCAAGCTTTTCTTTGGTATTGGTATCAATCACGGCCTTACCTTAGAAGAGATAGGAGCAAAATTTGACTTGACACGTGAACGTGTTAGGCAAATCAAGGAGAAAGCAATCCGACGCTTGCGCCATACATCGCGCAGCAAGCTTCTCAAAGCGTATCTCGGGTAAGAGAATTTCCGTATACAGCGGAGATAATTCGAAATACATACCAACCTATCCATGGAAACTGTAGGAACCAAGAGTGGCTATGAAGCTGAACTCAAAGGTTATGTTGATCGCGAAAAGGCGGCCAACGATCTGTTGAACTCTGTTGGCAGACTGATGTACGAAAAGGGCGTTGAGCTCGTGTACTATCGTAATCACATGCTAGATAATAGCATAACGGAGATACTTAAGTTAGCCAACTATGGCACTGATGTGGTTCAGAAGCCGGTCGATATCTTCACAACAGCAGAAGTAGCCAAAGCTCTTCTTGAACTGGATTTAGCTCCGTCTAAGATTGACATTGCAAAACTGTCGTATGAGTTCTCAAAGGAGAGCAATGGTGCGGCTATGGGGGATTTTCTGTCCAACAAACTTGCTGATTTCATTGGCGAGGACAAGCACAATTTTACGCCGCAAGATGTGGTTCTTTATGGCTTCGGTCGTATTGGTCGTATTGCCGCACGTGAATTGGTGAAGCAGGCGGGTAAAGGACAGCAGTTGCGCTTGCGAGCAGTGGTCTCACGTCGCATTAACGCTGATGAATTGATCAAACGAGCCGCACTGCTGCGTAACGACTCCGTTCACGGGGATTTCAAAGGCACTGTTGAGGTTGATACAGATAACATGGCCCTGATCATCAACGGCCAGCGGGTGTTGTTCCTTGCAGCCAATGGCCCAGAAGATCTGGACTATACTGCGTATGGGATTGACAATGCGCTGATCATTGACAATACGGGTGTATTCAAGGATCGAGAGGCTCTTGGTCGCCACTTAAAAGCAAAAGGTGCGAGCAAAGTGCTACTTACCGCTCCGGGATCAGAGGTTCCGAATATCGTTTACGGAATCAACCACAAAGAGCTGGATATAGAAGGAGAGCGTATTTTCTCAGCTGCATCCTGCACTACCAATGCAATCAGTCCTGTATTGAAGGTCATTGAGGATAAGCTCGGTGTGGTCAAAGGACATATTGAGACCGTTCACGCGTACACGAACGATCAAAACTTGCTCGATAACATGCACAAGAAGCCTCGTCGAGGTAGAAGTGCAGCTATCAACATGGTAATCACCAGTACAGGTGCCGGCAAAGCCGTTACCAAAGCAATTCCTTCATTGAAGAATAAGCTTACCGCTAACGCTGTTCGTGTGCCTACTCCAAACGGTTCCCTTGCTATCATGAACCTAGAGGTGGATAAGCAGACTAGCTTGGAGCAAGTAAATGAACTGATTCGAGATGAGGCACTGAATGGAGAATTGATCAATCAGATTCACTACCAAATCGACCCAGAGTTGGTGAGTAACGATATCATTGGAGACACGTGTTGTTCTGTATTCGATAGCAATGCGACCATCTGTGGGCCTGATGGCAAGAACATTGTGCTCTATACGTGGTATGACAATGAGTTCGGATATACAAAGCAGGTCATTCGCCTGGCGAAGTACATAACACAGGTTCGCCGGTTGATCTACTATTGATCTCCATCCTATTAATCATATTGAAAGACCTGTGCAGTGCACGGGTCTTTTTTTGCTCGAGTAGTTCCAACACCGCCTGTATTAAGCAGCCCCGTATTGGGTTCGGTGCAATGGTCATGTGATCAAGTGGTTAGTAAAGGGCTACACCGCCTAAAAGGAAAAAGGCCCTGTGTGAACACACAAGGGCCTTTTCCAATTTGGGGCGTTTCGGAACACAACTTTCGCCCCCCTTCGCGGGCCATCACCCCGCGTAAATAGAACCAGAGAGTCCTGGAATATCAGATATCATGAAAAACAACACGCCAATTGAAGTGATAAGAATGCTGATCCATAACCAACCGTTATTCCATAATCTCTGCTCACGTGAAATATCCATGTTTTATCTTTTCCGCTTCTCTTAATTTAAGACTCAGATCATATTAGAAGGTCACAATGTTATTCCTACATAATTGCGAATCCTGCATTGCAAAGACACTTCCAAGCAGCCGCACAATGCTCATCTTCTAGAGACAAGGCAAAGAAAAAGCCCTGCTGAAATAGCAGGGCTTCCTCAAAAATATGTAACCAGCGTGTCCTTATTGACGCACTAGTCTCAAGGTGTAAATCTCATCATCTGTAACTTGTACAGAGACCAAATACATTCCCTGAGCAAGATCCTGATCAAGTAGTACTTCATTAGAATAAGCACCCCCGTTCACATTAACCTGCTCTTGGTGAACCTGTCTTCCGAACATATCAGTAATAATCAACTGAGCCACCTCTACATCATCTGACAAGCCGCCAAGCGTTAGGTACAGCGCTTCACCTCTATTCGGATTCGGATATACATCAAAGTCTACCTGCTCTCCTCCTGATAAAGACCTGTCAACCGCTGCAATCGGGTTGCTCGCAACTATGGTCACTTCGCAACTTCCGCCAAATGGGCAGTAGGTCGCACCACCATCAAAGCTGGCACGTACACGAACGTCGTATGTGTTTCCAGGAATCAGTGGAAGTGTTCCCCAGCTTAGGAATGAGTTGTACGAGGGGTAAGCAATGAACCTCAAATAACCAAGACTGGCGTTGGAATACTCGAACTGGTATCGGTTCGCACCTGGTACAGGGAATGCCGTCACGAATTGACCTGGCTCCCGAGTACGGGTAACACCGCAGCTGAAGAATTGACTGTTCGGATCAAAATGCAAGGTAGTTTCATTACACGGATCGTTCGCCGCAACTGGATCAACCATGAAGACACAGGCAGGTCCGAACGCAGAATTGACGCCGTTGACCCGACTTCTTACCCGTACATTCAGTCTAATATTCTGCGGTACAGCTTGAACACTACTTAACGACAATAAGTTCAAGTGATTCACCGCAAAAGGCCCCGGAGGCGCTCCGATAGAAGGGTTGGCGTGACTCAAGAAAATGAACCTGTTAAACGAGCCATCTGGGTCGAAGATCCAATACTGGAATCCATCATCATTTTGAGCACCTACTCCAAATTCTGCAGCTACAAGTGGGTTATTGGCAAGAACGATGAAATCGTTCACGTCGTAATCAAACCGGTCGCAGTAAAAGTGTGCAAGCCGATCATTACCTACTGGCAAACACCAAGCTGTGTTGTTAGCAATTGCGCTAAGAGCACCGAATTGACCGTCCTGTGAGTTATCGATGATACGAGAACCACTTGTGGATTCAAAAAGTCTGTAACCTCCATTCGTACCCGTAAACATGCCATCACCCATGGCATCGAATACTTGTAATTCGTAGCAGCCATTTGGCAAGCAGCATGTTTCGAATATCAGGCTGTTATCTGCATAAGGGCCTCCACTGCATACCGCATTAGAGCTACCTGCAGGTAAGATCTCCCATGTGGTTTCATTACCATTCGCATCCGTTTGGACCTCTAAAGTCACTTCTGTACCGGTGCAGGATGTACTTCCTACGCAGTTACAATTCATATCGTAAGCGTCCCCAACTGTATTCGGATCCATGTCGTCACAGGCTGTACCCGGAACAGCAGGTCCCCCTGGAACTCCTTCGCAGTCAACCGCTCCTTGGCCAACACAGTTACAATTCATGTCATACGTGTCTCCGGATGTGTTTGGATCCATGTCATCACATGGAGTACCTGGAAGTGCCAAACCACCTGCAACTCCTTCGCAGTCGATCAACTGACCTACACAGTCACAGTTCATGTCGTACATGTCGTTACCTGTAGTAGC
>CAZPEQ010000049.1:0-10683 GCA_964585605.1 uncultured Weeksellaceae bacterium
CTGATAAACCAACCTAGCTTTATCCACGTCATCAATCTCAGACACACTCACCTCTTCGTTCTCCAATTGATATACTTGGTATCCTTGGAAACGGTAAAAACGATCAAAAAACGTCGTGTCGCCCGTAAGGAAATCAACTGAAAATTCCGGGATTGTTGGATCCAGTTCCATGTATTGCTCATTTTCATTACTTCCAGCACCACCACCAGCTGGGTTAGATAAATAGAGCACGACTTCTTGGTCTAACTCCTGCGCGGTAACAATAGGCGCATTAGGTCCATTCAGAATGCGGAAACAATTATCGAATAGGGATTGTGCCTTGTCGTCAGCCTCTCGCACCTCATTCACTGATTCAAACGGCCCGCCACCTGTTGCACGCGCCCATACTACACCAACCGTAATGTTATTAAATGCTCCCGGCTCCAACGTAAAAGGACCCGCTGACTGAATAAAACGACGGTCGTTAGGTTGGTTCATCGCCTGCTCTTCTGTCCACTCGAAGGTGGTAGGCAAACCGCTGGTTCCCCAGTAAACAGGGTCACTATCACCTGGGAACATGTAAAATGAAGGTCGGCTTGCGTCACCACCACCACCAATGTGTCCGTTACCTCCAAACAAGTTTGGGGAGTTATCTCGCCAAATACCTCTTAGGTAATTGTAATACTCAATTGCAACCGAAGGATCGCCTGTTACGGTTCCATCATTATTGTGATAAAGGAATGCACGCATACCAAACCGCTCATTGTCCACGATCTGATCACCGTAACCAATACCGATACCCGCGTAGGGGATACCTCCTGAATCGATGGCCACTTGCACATCCATTGTCAGGGGATTATCAATGCCATCTGCATCTTGGAACGGTCCTTCGAAAAAGTCCACACCAATAGCTGGTGGCTGAACACCATAACCTGGATTAGCTCCAGACTCGTCATTGTTATCACCATTATAGGAATATCCTAATCCACGGCGCACATCACATCCAACAAAGTCATCTTGAAAGTTTCCTAAATCCGCATCAACCCACTGCCCAAAGAAGGTATTCAACAAGGTCTGTGTACCTTGATTAATGAGCGTGTAGTTGTAGAAGGTCATGTTATTTATCTGGTCATTCGTACTGAACGCGAACGCTTGCGCACGAATCTCCATCCCAATAGGTTGGCCGCCTGACTCTGTATGAGCGTTACCCTTATCGTTAAACACCCACCAAATTGAAGTGTCCCCGAAAAGTGGAATCGGATCCTCCCGACCTTTCGTTCTACAATCAACTTCAGCATTCACATCAAAGCCTGGAAAGTCTCCTGACTCTGGATCATAGTCACCACTTAGGTCAAAATCTGTAAAAGGAGCAAGAAAGAAGTCTTGCCCTTGAGAAACATCACCCTCCGCTGGCCAATCGAAAAAATACGCTGGCGTAGTGTAACCCGGGAATTCCGTAGCCACATCACACAATGGATCATCCTCACACAAGAAAACGGCGTTATGTAATTCCGCATCAATGAGTAACGCTCCCCACGTATTGTCAAACTCCTCACAAACAGTACCTTCAACGGTAGCTGCACCATCAGTGGTAAGTGGCCCTGGCCAGAAATCATTTCCAACTTGCCGGAAGCGAACTGCAGCTAACTTCAATTGGTTGTCAGGCGAGATTCCTCCCATCCACAACGACCCCGCAAATATTGCATTCGGGCCACTGTTATCGACAGTCCTAGGAACTTCATAAGCGGGACTACCCGTAGCACGGTCCTCCCACATATTACCTCCTGTCTCGATCAAGGCTCTTACATTATTAAAATCGAGGTTTGCCCGATGTGTAGAAGGTGTACAAGCTGCAGCTCGGGTACTTAATGCCCCTTTGGCTGCTTTACTTTTAGAAGTACGCCCTACCAAGCTTTCCTTTGCATCAACCGAGCCTAGGCCTAACACTAAGGATAGAGCAAGTCCTATCGTTCTGATTTTAGTCATGAGGGTTTTTCCTTTCATGTTATTGCGAACGTTTTATTGTCAAAAGTCCAACCGCACTCCTAAACGAATTGTTCGTGGTGCACCAAAGTTGAACGGGTTAAACACATTTAGAGCATACAAATCACGGAAAGACTCCGGATCTGTTTGTTGCTCAATATTCTGCTGAAACTGCGGGGCAGCTAAGTAACCATCATCTCCAGGGTTACCTGTTGCACGCCATACCCCAGTAATATTCTCCGTATTGAAGATGTTCGTGATAAGTAGGTAGATATTCAGGTTAGCAGCCTTCGCCTTATCACCTTCCTTGTCCTTACCGAAAGTTAAATTGATATTCCGATCCACCTGCACATCAGAAGTGAATCTACCTGGCAGTCGCGCACCATTTACAGAACCCTGCAGTTGATGCGACCCAATGTTTTGTGCTTCGTTAATAATAACACTTGACGCACTGTACGGCGTTCCAGAACCTAAGATATTAACCACATTGATTCCTGTATTCTGCAAGAACGGCTTACCAAACAACATTGGGCCGTTATAATCCGTGCCGTCTCCATAACGGAAATCTATAGTGGTCTGCACTCTGTGGCGCTGGTCGAAATTCAAGGCATTGGTGGTCAACAAGTTTGGCTGACCAGAGTTGACCAAGTTGATTCCTGATGCTGGCCCAGAACCGGTTCCATCTGCAAATTGCAAAGTATACGCCGCACGTATAGTGATATTGCCGGTACGCCGAAGATCATAAGATGCTGTCAAGCCCTTAACGGTGCCAAAGTCAATATTTCCAAAAGTTCTGTAGTCACGAGGCCATGCCGCAACAACATTTCGAACCTGAATCATATCTCTAAGCTCACGATAGAATGCTTCTAATTTTAGTGCAGAGCTCTTTGTCAACACTTGCTGAAAACCGAAAGCGAAGTCAATCGTCTTTGTCGGCGTGAGCGCCGCGTTGTTCTGAATATTTCCACTGTTCTCGATGTAAGCTAAGTTGTTTAGGTCCAACCGTGAATTTGATGTAGGTCGCTGTGTCAACACGTCATAATGCGCAAAGAATCCAGCTTCATCCGAGATAGGGAAAGAGAATGCAATACGAGGCATGATATTAACCTGCGGATCATAATCCTCGAAAGCATCTGCTCTAAGCACAGAACCAGGCAGGTCGCCTCCAGTTCCTCCAGAGATTAAGTACGGTGCAATATCCGCACCTGCTCTCAAACTAGAAGGGTCTGGAAGAATCTGACCTTGTGAATTGTACCAAACATCTCCATCACGGTAACCTACCACGGAAGTAGGGCTAGCGATATTATCCACGTACACTACGAAGTCATCACCAATATTTGAAGGCCGATTGTCCAAATCCTGCTGCACAGAGTTTGAATTCACCGTACTTCCTGCAGTGAAAGCGTTCTGCCATAAGAACGGATCACTTAACACTTGCTGGTTCGCATCGTAGCGGTCAACGCGAACTCCAACGTTAAAGATGATATCATCGAACGCGAATTTGTCAGTGATGTAACCTGCAATGTAGATAGGCTGAAACGGTGCCTGAATACGTGTAAACTCACCGTTTTCGTCTACCGCGTTGAAGTAGTCATCAAAACTCGGACGACCTGTTATTTGATTGCCAACATGGTCATATCCATAAAACGAGACCAGACCCTGACCGAAGTTGAACAACTCATCTGCACTAAAGAAATCAAGGCTGAACAAGCTTGGATCCAACTCATCAACAAAAATAAAGTCTGATCCACCGCCGTCTAAGCCAAGTGCCGCTCTCAAGTTGGCATCAAAAAATGATTGGTCGTCACCAACAAGTCTGCTGAATGTGTAAAATGGAGAGGTACCAAATGGGAATGAGATGGAGCCAGTGGCAAGATCTTCATCTGTACCAGGAGGAGAGAGGTGAAAGTTCGCCAATTGCCTAGCCCGTGTCCAAAGGCCGACTGGTGCCAAATTGTACGCTCTATTTGTTAATTGCTCATACTCAACACCTACACTGATCGCATGCGCACCAACATCGGCAGAACCAATGGCAGAGAATCGCAACTGATCACTCTGAAACTCTTGATATTCAGCTGCATTAGGAACATCCAAGAAGCCTATATTATTCCAAATACCGTAAACACTTACAGGTCGTTGTCCGTTCAAGAGTCCGTTCAAATTCTGAATCTGGTCAAAGTTCTCGTATGGGCCAGCTTGAGTAGGCGCTCCAAACAAACCTGCAGGATTAAATGCTGGTGGGTCAAAGAGGCTGAAGTATTGTGTCGTGATCGATGCAACATCCGCGTTGATCGGACTAGGATCAAAAGTCACCAAGGTATCTCGGAAGCCATTATGAATAAACGCTTGCAGGTCATTGTTAAATGCATACGTAGGCGCTTCAAACGTCTGGAACCTACCTAAATAACCATAGTCAAAAAAGCGATCTTCGTGCACCTCATCCTCTACGGTAATATTTCGGCGAGTATAGTCCAGCTGCAGGCTGTAGTAAGCATTTGTAATACCACCTTTAGCCCCTTCATTTTCTTCCGCATCAGGATTCTCAAACCGCTGCGTGAACTTCAAGAACGTCCTCCAAGTAACATCTTGCACCGAGTGGTTATTCTCTGCATTCAATAATGAATTCGCGTAGTTGTACTGCTGACGATCAGAGAAATCAAACGAGCCTCCAAGTGTCAGGTTGATCGTTGGCGTAGTAGCAATATCAATCTTACCTGATGCCAAATAGGACTGTCTTCCTGCATTTTGACGCGTATCTAAGGTTTCGAAATCAGCATCGCCGAGGAAATCACTGTTATACACCACGCGAGGACCATTAAGTCCTTGCCCAGGCAAAATCGTTAGTGGCTCTGCAAGCAACTGATCCCTAACATCCGACCTAACCCGCACATCGCCATGGTAGAAAGGTGCATTGTCTTTTACATCAGTAAACTGACCTGAGAAGAAGAATCCCAATAGCGGCTTAGTTTTATTACCCAAGCTATCCTTTCGAAAAAGAAGTGGGCCTGAAACACTGGCCTCAACCTGATTGAAGGCAAAATTATCTAAACCAACAATGTCGGTGACATCATCTCCCAACTGGAAGCCCGATGAAAGCACATCAATTCCAAAGGAAAAGGTTCGTTGCGGACCACGTGTAGTCACCGAGATCACTCCACCAGTAACGTCGCCATAATTTGCAGGCACACCACCTGTAATTACCTGAACCTCCTGAATCGCCGACTTCGGCAACCCTGTACCAGCCCCAGCAGGAACTTTAATACCGTCTATATAGTAGTACGTATTCTCAGAACGTGCCCCTCGGATACTGATACCACCTCCTGTACCAGCGTCAGACGTACCTGCAACCGTACTTGTAATCGAGTTAACAGTACGACCGGGCAAGCGTGCAATATCTTCTCTTGTTACCGTGCCACCCGATGCACCACCATCCTTATTGATCAAAGGCACCGTGTACTCGATAACTTCAAAAGCATCAAGCTCCACTCCAGCAGCCAGTTTGATATCCAAAAAGGTAATCTTGTTATTGTTAACAATAACTCCTGTCACCTTTCTTTGTTGATAGCCGACATACGAAACCAGAACATCATACGTTCCTGGAGGGATGGGCTTTATAAAATAGGCTCCATCAAAATCGGTGGCTGCGCCACCAACTTGAGTTCCTTTGTTATCGACAACGATGTTCACAAACGGGAGAAGCTCTCCTGTTGCACTATCGGTCACTTTACCCTTCAAGCTACCTGACCCGTTTTGAGCGAAGGAAGCGGTTAGTAAAAGAAGGGCACTGAAAGAGAATATTTGTCTCAGCATCAACTATAGGTTTGACGTTCTAGTTAAATAGTCCGCACAAGGGACGCCAAATATAGAAAAGTTAACATATCGAAAGCGACCTTTCTGACATCTGATTTTTTCTTTACCGTCTAGCATTCCAATCATCATGGGGACTGAATTATCTAAAGCCACTGCGTATACCGCAATTTAAGGGCAAAGACACGTTTGATTCACATAAAATATTACCAATGAATTTCTTTCTGATACATGTCCAAAACGGCTTTTTTACCTTCTGGATTTGAATATTCTCTTATAGAACGGATCCCGGTGGCGACCAGAACCACTTCTTTCTGAACGCTTTGTGTTCTTTCGCATTCGCTTTCGAACATCTTTCGATTGAATGCTCAGGTGGTGCCGCCTATTCTTACGTTCAGTCTTCTTCTTGAGCTTCTTCTCCTCCTTCGCCTTCTTAGCTTGAATCTTCTCCTGTTGCTTCTGAGTAACGCCTGCTTTCCCCTTTTCCTGTGCAACTACTGGCGAGGCTAATACTATTAGGAACAGCAATAGCGTTCCTTTAACAATCCAAGAGGTAAATGATTTCATTGGCCAAAAGGTAGTGCTGTAAATTCGTCCATTGGAAATGAGAACGCGCCCAAATATGAGCAAGTATGTGCTGATTACCTTAATAGGCATGATCGGCGCAGTCCATTCTTGTAAAAAAGATGACGTAGGAGGTATTCCATTTGTGCCGGTAGACATCAGTATTAACGTGAACTTGCCAGAGCACATTAGCATTGCAGTTCCCGGCGGATCCGAGCAAATAGGCGGTGGATCACGGGGCATCATTATATACCGCGCTTCGTTCAATGAGTTCATTGCTTATGAAAGACATTGTCCTTACAGGCCTGAAGACCTCTGCGCGGTGGGTATTGATAGCACCTTAACCACTGCTACGGATCTAGCTTGTTGCAGTACTTCCTATTTGTTGATCAACGGTTCGGTGACTCAAGGTCCTGGTAGCCTTCCGTTGCAGCAATACAATACCACGTTCAACGGAACGACCCTTCGCATATTCAACTAACGAAAAACCCCACCAGTTCAAACTGATGGGGCCTTACTACTCGTTTCGTTAACTCTTAATCAATAGCGATACTCGTCACTCTTGTAAGGGCCTTTCTGCGGAACACCGATGTAGTCAGCTTGCTCTGCAGATAGTTCTTCCAACTCAACACCGATCTTGGCAAGATGCAGTGCAGCAACCTTTTCATCGAGATGCTTTGGAAGTGTGTAAACCTTGTTCTCGTACTTATCACTATCCTTCCAAAGCTCCAGTTGAGCTAGGGTCTGATTCGTGAACGAGTTACTCATTACAAAGCTCGGGTGGCCCGTTGCACAGCCTAAGTTCACCAGGCGACCTTCAGCTAGTAGAATGATGTCTTTCCCATTTACGGTGTACTTGTCTACCTGTGGCTTAATCTCCACTTTCGACTCGCCATGATTACTATTCAACCAAGCTACATCGATCTCGTTATCGAAGTGACCGATATTACAAACAATGGTCTTGTCTTTCATGGCTTCAAAATGAGGTCCATGAAGGATATCCTTATTTCCAGTTGCGGTAACGACAATATCAGCACGAGGAATAGCTGAAGACATTTTCTTGACTTCGAAACCGTCCATAGCGGCTTGCAACGCACAAATCGGGTCGATTTCCGTTACAATAACCCGTGCACCAGCACCTGCTAAGGAGGCTGCAGTACCCTTACCAACATCACCATATCCTGCAACTACAGCTACTTTACCCGCGATCATCACATCAGTCGCACGGCGAATAGCGTCTACAGCACTTTCCTTGCAGCCATATTTATTATCGAACTTACTCTTGGTAACCGAGTCGTTCACGTTAATGGCCGGCATGGTTAAGGTACCGTTGCGCTCGCGCTCGATCAAACGATGCACTCCTGTCGTTGTTTCTTCGGACAGTCCTTTAATACCTGGAACTAATTCCGGGAAACGATCAAGTACCATGTTGGTCAAGTCTCCACCATCATCAAGAATCAGGTTAAGCGGTTTGCCGTCTGGAAATGCGTGAAGTGTTTGCTCAATACACCAGTCAAACTCTTCTTCGTTCATTCCTTTCCAAGCGTAAACAGGCACTCCTGCTTCAGCAATGGCTGAAGCCGCATGATCCTGCGTACTGAAAATGTTGCACGAACTCCAGCTTACATCCGCACCTAAGTCAACCAACGTTTCGATCAAAACGGCAGTTTGAATGGTCATGTGTAGGCAACCTGCGATGCGAGCACCTGCAAGTGGCTTTGATCCTGCATACTCTTCACGCAGTGCCATTAAGCCTGGCATTTCTGCTTCAGCAAGTTCGATTTCCTTTCTGCCCCAATCGGCCAGATTGATATCCTTTACTTTGTAGAGTAAAGCTTTTTCTGTTTGTTGTCCCATAATAGTCATTTGGCGGTCGAGCGTTTTCAATGCCCGGCCTCTCTCCTTAACGGGAACAAAGGTATGTCCTTCTATGTTCTAAATCATGCTATAATTAAGGCTTTTCGTAAGTTCGTCCTGTGAATTCCATCCTCCACTTTGTTACTGAGGCAATCAACGAGAGGCGCAAACTCTTGGCGGTGCTTATCGACCCAGATACTATTGCTGACCCGCCGTTGCTCACAAGGACTGTGCAAAATGCCTGCATGGCAAAGGCCGACCTGTTGCTGGTTGGAGGCAGTTTGCTGCATACTGACGCCTATGCACAATGTGTCAAGCAGGTTAGTGAATTATCCGATCGGCCGGTTGTATTGTTTCCAGGAAGTCCTGCTCAAGTAAGTCCTGATGCAGACGCCATCTTGTTCCTCAGCTTGATAAGCGGCCGAAACCCTGAATTTCTGATCGGTCACCATGTAACGGCAGCACCCGTGGTGAGATCAATGGGCTTAGAAGCGATTCCTACCGGTTACATGCTGATAGACGGAGGCAAGGAAACCACCGCACATTACGTGAGTCAAACGCAACCGATTCCATTCGACAAGGACGAGATCGCAGCTGCGACAGCACAAGCTGGTGAATTACTGGGCATGAAGTTCCTCTATCTGGATACAGGCAGTGGTGCCAACAAGCACGTAAGCCTTTCCATGATCGACGCGGTTAAGGAGGCATCTGCCTTACCCGTAATCATTGGTGGTGGCATACGAACGAAAGAACAGGCACAAGCGATCTGCAGGGCAGGTGCGGATATGATCGTAATCGGCACGGCGTTCGAAGAAGACCCAGAGGCGATCTTCGTGATGAGCGATGCCGTGCATGCTTGCTCAGCAATTCAGCGTAATTCCAACTAAGAAGTTACTATTCACTGGAGCTTTCTTAGCTCTCGCGGACTGTCCGGAACAAAGTCGCCGAACTCAGTATGTGGTCATATCGAAATCAATCTCTTGCGCCCAAGCGTGAATTCCACCTTCTAGATTGATCAGATCACTCCATCCCTGTTCCTTCAAAAACGTAATAGCACGTGCACTTCGAATTCCATGGTGGCAAAGCACCACTACGGGCGTTGACTTCGGAACCTCATCCATTCGATCCGGAATTTCGGGCAATGGTATGTGCAACGCACCTGCTAACGAACAGATTTCTAGCTCATAGGTCTCCCGCACGTCCAACAAGGTGATATTCTGATCAACATCGAGGCGAGTTTTCAAAGCTGAGACGGTGATGCTATCCGCCACCGAATCATTGACGAGACAAACTTCTTGGTAGTTCTCTTCCAATTCCGTTCTGGTAAAATTTGCTTCGTTCCGTTGAACGTTCAACTGTAGATCCTGATTCTCCAAAACGTCAACGACTTCCACCAAGCCGCTGAGCACTTTGCCAATACCTAGGATCATTTTGATGCATTCCGTTGCCATACGCAAACCAATAACACCCGGCAGAATACCTAAGACACCAACTTCGGAACAATTGGGAGATTCATGCGCGCTTGGAGCTTCAGGGAACAAACATCGATAAGAGGGGCCATTCTCATAATTGAATACCGATAATTGACCTCGAAATTCAAAAATTGAACCATGGACTAAGGGTTTATCGAGTATAACGCAGGCATCGTTCACCAGATAACGCGTTGGAAAGTTATCCGTCCCATCAATGATAATGTCGTAATCGCGGAGAACCTCAAGCGCATTGGAGCGGCTCAGTGCTTTCTTGTACGGTTTGAAATTGACGAATGGATTTAATTGTTGCATGCGTTTAATGGCCACTTCTACCTTCGACTTACCGATATCCGCAGTGGTAAAGATGACCTGGCGTTGCAGATTGCTTTCGTCCACAACATCGTGATCCACGATACCGATGGTTCCGACCCCTGCAGCCGTTAAGTATTGCAGTACAGGAGCACCAAGTCCGCCAGCACCAATGACCAATACACTGGCCTCTTTCAATTGGCACTGTCCTTCCATGCCAACATGCTCTAACGAGAGGTGACGCGCATATCGCTTTATTTCATTCGCTTCCAACATGCCTATTGCAACACCGCGTCCCAATCTTTAAAAACAGGCTCATAGCCTTGTGCTTTAATGACTTCAACAAATTCCGACGTGGGTCGATCATCGTCAATTTCAAACTGTTCCAGATTCACGTCCGGATCAGCGTACCCTCCTGGATCGGTCTTAGAGTCAGCACTTATGGATGTAACACCCAATTTGATCACATTATCCCTGAACACTTTCGATTCACGCGTGGACAATGAAAGCTCCACCTCTTCATTGAAGATCCGGTAGGCGCAGATCAATTGCACCAATTGTTTGTCACTCATCACAGAGCTCAACTCCACCCCTCCTGCGCAAGGACGCAACCGCGGAAATGAAATAGCGTATTTCGAACGCCAATAGGTGCGTTCTAAGTAGTTCAGATGCACGGCACACATGAAGCTATCGGTACGCCAATCCGCCAATC
>CAZPEQ010000050.1:0-10663 GCA_964585605.1 uncultured Weeksellaceae bacterium
GGCCAAGCAGATGGTCAGTTTGAGCAACGTCTGTTTCCTGAGGTTCCGCCGACATTTCCGATTGTGAAGCTTTTTCAAGCATCGAGTGGTTCTGTCTGGATAGGAACCGTTAATGGTGGTGCCTACGAGCTGCCCACTACCGGATCGGCGATACGCTACGATCAGAGCAATGGATTACCTGGAAGCATTGTTATGTGTTTTGCGGAAGGGCGAAACGGTGAAGTTTGGATCGGTACATGGGATGAAGGGCTTGGTCGTGTGCAGCAAAACGGGGTAAGAACATATTCAACCCGCAATGGACTGCACGGCGATGCAGTGCGCTCTTTACTGTGTGATCGAGAAGGTATTATGTTGGTGGGTACCCAGGACAATGGCTTAGATATCTATAAAGGCGAACGTTTTCTGCATTTTGGACAAGACGATGGCCTGATCGATCCGCATGTTTGGGCGGGTATTGAAGATGATCGCGGTAACCTGTGGTTCGGCACCAATGGAGGAATCACCTTACTGAGTAAATCAGGCAGCCACATCAATTTTTCCGTAGTGAAAGATGAGCTTTCGAGTGACCGGGTCAGGAATATGGTGCAGACCCAGAATGGGCAGATATGGATCGGCACAGAAGGAGGAGGCTTGCTGGAATTCGAGCGAGCTGGGTTTAAATTCAGGACCGATGCGCCTTTCCAAGCGCAACTTGCCAGTGCCAGCGTGACCGCGTTGGTTGAGGGCGCGCCTAACGAACTGTGGGTGGGCACTTACGAAGGTTTGATCCGTTATGACCTGAATACGGGGTTCTTTGAAGTGTACACCGTGGCAGATGGCTTGGCTGGCAATACCATCAAAAGCCTTTTCAAAGACGCTGACGGCTCTATTTGGGTTGGTACGCGTGGTACCGGCATCAGTCGCTATCAGAACGGGTTGTTCCATACCATTGATTTTGCTCGGTCCATCACGCCCACTGCCTTCTTGCGCGATACGGAGGGTAAATTATGGGTAGGTACTGAAGGCAATGGCATGCGCATATTACGCAACGAGAAGGAGGAATTGAGTTATGGCGAAGTGGATGGTCTGTTATCCAATTCGATTCGGTCGTTGGCGCTAGATGCATCCGGTAACGTTTGGGTAGGTACCAACAAAGGGGCGAACGAATGGCGCACGGCAGAAGGACGTTTTATCAAGTATACAGGGCAATCCGGCTTCATTGGTCAAGAGGCTAAACAAGGTGCGGCATGGTCAGCGAAAGACGGCTCTTTGTGGTTCGGTACGAGTGATGGTGCTATTAAAGTAGGCAAAGAAGAAACGGTTCGTTCGTCCAGCAAGCCGCACGTGGTCGTTCATGCGTTGGAAGTGAATGAATTGAGAATAGATCAAAACGAGGAGCCTCTCGATTTTGGTCATACCGCAAGAAATTTTCGGTTCACCTACGGTGCGGTTAGTCTAAGTGACCCTGGTGCGGTTCGTTATCAAGTGCGTCTAGTCGGTCTTGGTGATAAATGGGGGACTATCACCACGAATACCACTGCAGAATACAACGTCTTACTGCCTAACGACTACACCTTCGAAGTGAAAGCCATGGACCGTTCTGGTGTATGGAGTGATCCCGTTGCTGTGGCGATCAGTGTAGATCCACCTTGGTGGCAGACTTGGTGGGCCTATACCTGCGGAATTCTAGCACTCATACTTGGGGTTAATGGCTATACCAAATGGCGGCAAAAACGACTCAAGCTCAAGAATCAGGTACTGGAACGCAAAGTGCAAGAGCGTACCGCTGAAGTTGTAGAACAGGGGAAGGAAATCGAAAAGCAAAAAACGCGGGTAGAGGAGTTACTGCTGAACATCTTACCGAAGAATATCAGCGAAGAATTGAGTGAGCGGGGTGAGGCCAAAGCTCGGTCGCACGATGCCGTTACCGTGATGTTCACCGATATGAAAGGCTTTACCCAGGTAGCCGAACAAATGTCCGCCGAGGAATTGGTCAGCGAACTGCACAAGCACTTTGGCAAGTTTGATGATGTGGCCGATAAGCTGGGTTTGGAAAAGATCAAGACCATTGGGGATAGCTACATGGTCGCCTGTGGCGTGCCCAATGCCGATGAGCACCATGCGATCAAACTGGTGCTTGCCGGTTTAGAGATTCGCGAACTCATGCGCGAATGGCAAGAAAAAAAGAAAGCGGCAGGGGAGTTGTCCTGGTCTTTGCGCATAGGCATACATTCTGGCCCCATAGTAGCCGGCGTTGTGGGCAAGCGAAAATTCGCGTACGACATTTGGGGCGATACCGTTAACACCGCCAGCCGTATGGAGAGCAGTGGCGAACCGGATACACTCAACGTGAGCCGAGCCACGTGGGAATTGGTTGAGCAATACGTAGAAGGAGCCTACCGTGGAAAAGTCAAGGCCAAAAACAAAGGTGAAGTGGACATGTACTTTATTCATCGGCTCAAGCCAATGTATAGTGCCACGGACAGGGGACTTCGTCCGAATGAAAAGCTGTCAGTTGCCTTAGGCCTGCATGCGAGAAGGCAGGTAGCGCAAACGCAACCTGCTTAAAAAAGGCGAATAGGCTAATGTTTTGCTTGAAGGGTAAATAAGCCAATCTGCTCCAGCGGATTTTAATCCAATGTCTAAGACCTAGACCTTAATTCGTTTCGTAGCTTTGATTGGGTAGCCACAAGATGTCTAACAAAGAAACTATGGAGAATTACATAGACGGATTCGTCTTTCCTGTCCCACGTGTTCACCTGAACGAATACAAACGTGTGGCAGAAACCGTGGCGCAGATCTGGAAAGAACATGGAGCACTCGCTTACTTCGAGTATGTAGGTGAAGACCTAAAACTTGAAGGCACACGTTCTTTCCCAGATCTTGTAGATGCAAAAGAAGGCGAGGCCATTGTTTTTGGCTGGGTTGTGTTCGATTCGCGGGAGGCGCGTGATTTGGCAAATGAGCGCGTGGCAGCTGACCCAAGAATGGAAAATCTAATCGCTCCCTTGACAGATCCATCAAGAATGGTTTTTGACGCCTCGCGCATGGCTTATGGAGGATTCCAAGCACTTGTCAATTCAAACGGTGATAAGGCTAGTTAAATTCACATTTCCGGCACCAGTATCTGATGTCGCTTCTTTAGAAATGGTCAGTCACCAAGAAATAGCAACGCGGTTTGGACGATCCTTAGATAAGGATGAGTTCGAATTCACCCAGAAGTTGTTGAGCCGCAATTGTCAGTATGTCATTGGAAAAGAGGTTCTCATTGGCCCGGAGGATATTTGCCGTTCGTATGAGCAGAACATGATCGCAGGAAGAAAGAAGCTTGATGAACTGGAATGGGGGGTAAGTAGCATTGAACCGATTAACGATTCAGAATTCTATGTGCATTTTACCGATTACCTGACACATAAGGGGGAGAAATACACGCACCGGTGCAAACAAAAAGTTCGGGTGAATGAACATGGCTTGATAAGTAGGATTGAGCATGTTCATGATCAAGGGGAGCAAGACCGGTTGGATAAGTACTACCAAGAAGTTGGTTTGAAATAATCACGTTGAGGCTATCTGTCAGTGGAACACACTTGACTTCCTATTACCCTTGGACCGTGTCAGCCAGCCGATCTCCGTTTTGTAGCTTAGTACACTGCCTTTAAAGCCGAAGCATGGCCAAAACGAAATACGCGGTACTTCAATTTGCCCTGCTGGCTTTTGTGTGGTCATGCGGCCCACCCTTACAAGAGAAGGAGCAAACGCAGGAGTTGATCGAGTTTCCGGCCTCCTACCAACAAACGGATACCGTATCCGTCCTCACGGAGGAGCAGCGATCGGCTTTTGATGCGTTGAACATGCTACAGGGAAGTACTGACGAGAAGAATAGATTATACTTGACTTTTGCGAACCTCGGTCACTGCTATCCACCGGATACGAGCTTTGTGCTGTCGCGATCTGAATTACTGGTTGTCATGAAACGATTTACGACTATGCATTGCACTTACCTCCCCGTCAACGTGCGGGAAGAACTCACGGCAACTTCGGTTTTAGCCCAAAAGGAATACCTGGTCTTGCATTGCAGGGAGTATGCAACTGGTGAGCAGTATGAAAATGGCCTGCCACTGTTCGGGAGGTGGGTAATGCCCAGTATTTTAGGTAGAAGCGATGTCAATTTGATCTGGTCAAGGTAGACGTGTCGTGATCAGCGGAAGAGGGTGGTTTTGCTGATCAGACCGAGCCCAGTATTAGACCGTGATAGGACTTGTTTGCATGAGGCCTTCGGCAACGAACAAGATGCAATAGTTAATTATTGGATTCCCGAATTATACGTACTGGTGGTTTAGGTAACTTCACGGATTCATCCATTCAAACGGAACAGAGCGTATGAAAACCATCCCATTCATCGGAATCGCGTTAAGCAGTCTCGTTTTATCGTGCAATCAAGGAACCCCTGCCGAAACGCCAGCTACAGAAACTCAGCCGCTAGATGAAGCGCAAACAGAAGATGTGATCAACTTCAAGAACAAGGGCCATGAATTGATCTATGACATGGTTCAGGTCGTTGGCGACTATGATGCTTGGCATCGTAAGAAAGACGTGGTTTATACCTACACCTCCCAAACGCCTGATGGCCAGACCGACATTTCAACCGAGAAGTACATTTTCGATGGGGAGTTATCTTATGGGGCGTATGAGCGGCACGACCGCTCCTTTCCTGACATGGAAGGTTTGATCGAGCAAGGTTATGATGGTAAAGAGTTTTGGCTTAAGCACAAGGGGGAGCACTCGAACGACGAAGAAAAACTGAAGAGTGTGGCCTTTAGAAGACCAACCAATTTTTACTGGTTCGCTATGCTACCTAAGCTGCTCGATCCAGAGGTGAATTATGAACACCTCGGGGATACGACCATAAACAGTGTGGATTACAGCGTGGTGAAAACTTCATTCGTTTCTGAAACCCCCACTGATATTTACCAGCTCTATATCAACAAGGAAACGTCATTAGTTGATCAATTTCTATTCACTGTGGCAGACTATGGCGTCATGGATACGCCGTTTTTGATGAAGCTGAACTACCAAGACGTAGATGGCTTGTTGATTCCTGCCCAGCGACGGTATAAAAAGTCTACGTGGAACGCCGCGGAGGACGATAGTGATTGGATTAAGGCCAATTGGTCCAACATCAAGTTTGACAATGGCTTAAGCGTTGAAGATTTCGAAGGCTGATCAAAGACCGGGTGATCAAACCTATGTTGCACGAACAGGTTTTAATTAGTGATGAGGCATATCTTCCTTCTCCTTTTGACCCTGAACCTTGCGGCGTTTGGCCAGAATCAGAACGTCTCCAATGGAGTTGTTTTTGATGGTGAACTTTCGTACAGGTCAACCCTAATAATTCGCGCCCAACTTCGAGATTTCCTCGCAAATCCTTCCTTTCGACACCATTTTGGAAAGTGCAGGCAACGATTTCATGAGCATCCAGTTGCATCATGATACGATCAATACTGCTTGGGGTGATACCCGAGCTGGGGCGCTCACTATTTGGTTCCAACGCATGAGTATCGATGGCATTGTCCTATCGGTTCAACAACTGACCTCGGAGACAGCTGGCATAGCTGTTTTCCCAAACCCTACTAGTTCCGTGGTACACGTGGAAGGACAGGGGCTCCAACAGGTTGTCGTGCGTGATGTTAACAGTCGTCCATACTGCTGAAGGAAAGGGAAGTCGACTCTCGATCGATTTGACAGGCTATGCTAATGGCGCGTATTGGGTAGCGGTGGTCGCCAATGGACGGCAGGTGGTGAGGAACGTGCTGCAGCAGTGATAGTTTAAAACGTATGAACTGCTCTCGCAATCTGCTTTTACCTGTAAGTTCCTAGTAAGGTGCCCGCGGCGGGAATCTTAAAACACGAACTCTGACGTGAGTTTCAACGCAACGTTGTCTTCAAAACTACCCAGTGAATAAGGGCCATAGCGGTAGAAGCCGCCTATACCGATTCCGGTGAAATTTAAACGATACAGGTTGTCTATGTGCAGACCAGATTCAAAATAACCTTGCTCCATTGTGTTGAATGCTAAACCGCTGTGCCGATCAGGATCTCGCAAAGAACCGAAGCCAATGTTCGTGACCAATTGAAATTGTGGCTTAAAGTTGCCCCAACGGATCAAGAGATCCTTGAAATTGTGTCTGAGAAAAAGCGCCACATATTGATCTGATAGAAATTCGTTGATACGCATTGTCTCAAAACTGCCAGCCACGGCTATGCCCAAGTCATCGCCGGAAAAGCTAGCACGTCCGTTATAGAGCTGTGTGTAGGGTAGGTCGCGATCCACATAACCCATCAGGAGTTGAACGCTGGGATCGCCTATGCGCGGCAAGCTGAATTTTTTCTCGAACTTGAGGTCATACTTCCAATAGTCATATTCACCGTTGCGCACGTTGTCGAACCCTCTGGTGACATTCAGGTAAAGAATAGGGGCTTTCGTGCCGAATGAGAACAGGCGATTCTTGGTAGCGGCTAATTGTTCGTTATAGGCAAAACGCAGACTTGCACCGGCCTCTGTAAAGTAAAAGCTGCTCTCGGATTGTATCACACCTTCAGCCACTTCGGAAAGAAAACGGTAATCATCTGTTGTTTGCCGCAATTGCTCATTTGCGAAGAACCAGAATTTAAAATGTTCTAAGGCGCGGAACGAAAAAGAGACTTCTGTTTTTTCGTACCTGTCCATCCTATCGATGTATAAAGCGCGATAATTCTCACTAGCCAAGGGCTTTCGGTCACCTCGGAACTTTATACCACCACTTTCCAATACATCCTTTTCGAATGATGCGTTGAACTCCATCTCCTTGCGCCAATTGAAGATTACACCGCCGTCAAACCCGTACTTCCATTCCTTATCTCGGAACCCATACGCTCCATAGCCTCCCACCTTAAAAAGCTTCGAAAAACGCTGGTTGGTATGGGCTCCCACCCCCAAACGTAATCCTTCATATCTGTTGAAGGCGAGTATGCGATTCAAGTCAAAGTCAATGAATTTGTAAGGTATTTTGCCTGTGATCACGGTTTCCATGACTTGCAGGTACCTGTCGAACTTTTCGGCCTTGCCTATGCTGTCCATAAAGTGATAGGTATTCGTCTCACGTAGGTCAAGTGTATCTACACGATGTTGCTTCCAGAATTCCTCTTCTCGCGTGTGCGCTTCCTCCATCACCTCGACCTCTGGGCCGCGAAGGTCGCGTGCCCTCAGTTCGGGTTCCAATTCTATATCCTTCAGGTAAGTTCGCCCGATCCCCACCACCTTCCATTCATCCAGTTGTAGGTTATCCAAATAAAAGAATGTGTTCAATTGGACTGGGAACCATTGACGACCCTGCACCTTCTCATGCAATTGCTGAATACGCAAATTGAACCCCTCTTCTTGTTTGGGCGGCTCCGCGGTAACACTCTGAATAGCATACCCGTTGGAATTGATATACAGCAGGCCTTGTAAGCCATCAAACTTCTTACCCGTTTTGGGTCGGTAGCTCAGAACGAACACCGTATCCTGTTCGTTCCAGATCGTATCCTGAATAATGAAGAGGTACTGGTTCGTGCTACCTCTACTGATCGGACTCAAGTAGTTCTTGTCCTGGATTGAAATAGTTGGTTCGTAGAAAGAGTATGTCTTGGTTTGCGCAGCTAAGGCAAGAATGGACGGGTCTTTGAAACCGGAAACACGGGTGGCAAGAACGGTTTCGCGATCGCGATCCGGAGGTAAATAGTTCCTTTCAGTAACAGATTCCATCAGGAACAGGTGGGTTTTTTCGGCCCATTCTGCAAATTCGTCAGTCTCACTGGTATCCACGGTAGCTGTGAAGTTCGTGTCGTTCAATATGGTGCTATCCAACTCCGTCGTAAGTATGAACTTGCTGTAACTCTTATAGCGGAAACTGACCTTTCGTTGTCCGTGGTTCATTTTACGGTTCGCGAATACCAGATCGATTATGCGGTGCGCAGGATTCTCCCCAGGGAAGACCTCAACTTTGGCCAGTTCATGGTCTTTCTTCTGCATCTCCACCACAATGGCGTTGGAAGAACCATCGATAGCGATTTCCACTTCTTGATAACCTACATAAGAGAAATTCAATTTGTGAATGGGTTGCTGAGACTGAACGGAAAAACGTCCATCTATATCTGTACTGGTACCCAAGCGCTGTCCGTTGGCTACGATATTGACAAAGGCGAGGGGCTCTTTGCTACTCTTATCCTGCACCAAGCCTGAAACAAGGTGTTGAGCCAAAGCTCCGTGTAAGCCAATGGCCAATAGCGTGATGCATAAGAGGGTCGATCTCATTGTCCTCCGAGGATGCTGATCTGCGTTAAGTTTTGTGCTAGTGAAGTGCAGCGTGTAACACCCCCTGCACCAAGAATTATACCACATGCCCGCAAAGCACCCTAATACACACCGCTTCGTCAACATCTCCTGCAAGGGATGTTGATGAAAGACAAACAATCGAATCTCAATCCAAAGCTACCCCACACAATTCCCGCAGCTCGGCGATCATAAGCGCCGTAGCGCCCCAAACCACTTCGCCTTGTACGTCGAAGTAGGGCACGGATAGTTCTTTTCCTAAGGCCCAAGTGAGTTGATCCGTGGTTTTCAATATCTCCGTGTCCAGCAGATCGGTAAAAGGAACAACGATCAAGGATTCCACTTCACGTTCATCCGGATCGAATGTGGGTTCCGTTGCGCTCCATGCCAGGTAAGGGGTCACCAGTGAGCGGCTTGGTGGTATGTACAAGCGGCTCATGGCCCCGATCACCTCGAACCGCTCAATAGCGGCCCCGGTTTCTTCCTCAAATTCGCGTAGTGCTGTGGCTTCTAAGGAGGTGTCCTCCTGTTCCTGCTTTCCTCCGGGGAAACCGATCTGCCCACTGTGCACGCCATCGTACGCCGGTCGTTTCATAAGCACGATATGCCAGACTCCGTCGATAGGGAATAGGGCGAGTAATACGGCACTGATCTTTGGAGCAGGATCCTTGGCCAGGGCCTTTGCAATGCGACCTCCGTCGTATCCTGCATGTTCTAGAAACGCGCTGTGACCGGGCAGCGCTTGAGATAAGGCAGTGCTTAAGCGGTCAAGCAAACCCGCAGGTTGTATGCTCATCTGATCTTGGCGAGGTCTTTCACCATTTCGCGGCTTTCCTCCAGGTAGCTGTGACGGCTCTTCTCGGACATCTGCTTTGCCGCTTTCAACGCTCGTTCCGGTTGTCCACTACAGATCAAACAGAGCGTATTGTAGTAATCTACCTGATCTGAAAAAGACTTGTCGGGCAAGCCTTCTAATTGATCCAATGTGCGTTCGGCATCGTAGGGTTTTCCTAATTGAAGTTGGCTTACGGCCTTGTACAAGTAAGACGCAGGCTGTTTCGTATAAATAGCAGAATGCGCCGTGAAATGAGTTACCGCCAACTCGTAATTGCCTGCCGCATAAGCTTCTGAGCCCTTGAGCAAATTCACGTTCCGCGGTGTTGCTACGCGACCTGAAATGTGATCGGGGTAGACGAGGTCATACTTGGTACAGAGGTCTTCCTGTTCACCGATACAGGCACTTAGGAAAAGGATAGGGATCAACCAGATCTTCATAGCACAAAATTAGAACGTATCCACCGACGAAAAGAACCTTTCCCAGCGTATCCGTGGCCGCTCATGGTCTTTCGACACCAGCAGGGTAGAGACCTCGCCAACTAAATGATCTTCCGGCAAAAAGCCCCAGTAGCGGGAATCAATACTTCGGTCGCGGTTATCGCCGAGCACGAAATAGTAATTGCCTTGGAAGGTGTAAGACTCCAGTTTCTTGCCATCGAGCCTTAGTTCCTTGTCCACCACCACGAGCTCTTGTTCTTCAAATTGGGTGATCACGCGATCATATAAAGGCAGTAGGCCCGCGTCAAGTCGGGTCTTTTCACCGGCGGCGGGAACGGTAATAGGCCCGTAGTGCTGGCTATTCCAGTTAAAGAAAGGACTGAACGGGAAAATGTTTTCCTGATGTTTATTCGCGCGCTCAAATGGCCTGCAAACAGCGAAGTCTTTGATGGCGTTTCGCTGCTTTAGGGAGAGGGGCCAGCGGTGAAAGCGTTGCTCCATATTGGTTGAGGCGGGTAGTTCAAAACGACTTAACAGGGGAGCCAAGCTGTCCCATGCGGTAACCGTGATCAAATGATCATGCGTTTGGTGCGGCATCACAGCTACGGTATCTCCGTTCACGATCACTTGGCCGTTGACTATCGTAACCACATCCCCGGGAACGCCGATAATGCGCTTCACAAGCAAACGCCGTTCATGCATGGGGCGATCATCTTGCCCGGGATCCCGAAAAACGACAATGTCATTCCGTTCAGCACCGTTCCACGCAGCCATGCGATTCACCAGCGCCACATCGCCAGGTAACAGGGTGCCATACATGGAATTGCTTTGAACGCTCACTAGGCGAACTAGAAAAAAGTGTGCGATCAGCAAGATGCCTGTCGCGAATAGGAGCGGCTTCCCCCAGCCTCGCCACAGTCGTAGCAACATCAGTCAGGTAAGCTGAACAGTCGATTCCAGCGGATATTCTCAAAGAAGTTCTTGCTCTTGTCGTCATCCTTGCTGAACCAGATGAAAACAGCTTTGCCTACAACGTGGTCTTCCGGAACGAATCCCCAA